>CAMKRB010000117.1 GCA_946415045.1 uncultured Myxococcales bacterium | reverse complement strand
ATCTGCCCAAACGTTTGATCTGCTGCGTATCCGTATCGCAGTGGATCTGCCCAAACGTTTGATCTGCTGCGTATCCGTATCGCAGTGGTGTTATCTGTTGCGCTGTGTATATTATTCGCCGATCCTGCATTCGCTCAGAGCAATGATACAATTCTTCCGGCCGATCAGAATACTGCGCCTGTACTGGATGCACAGCAAAATGCAGAAGATTCCGGGATACTTCCGGATGCATTGCCCGACGATACCCGGAACGACGAAAACAATATGGATGAACTCGGATTCGTCGAAGCGGAAGATGGCTTCATCCCTGCCGCTGAGATGATTTCCGAAGATAATTTACAAAACAATGCAGACGATAATGTACAAACTGGCGATGCCATTCATGTATATGAAGAAGATGTGAGCGAATCCGGATTCAAGCTGCCGAATCCCGTTTATGAAATCACTTCCATTCATATTGTTGGCAATATTCAGACCTCGCGTGATCGCATCCTCAAAATGATGGGGCTCGCCATCGGCGACAGCATTACGCTTGATGAACTCGAAGAATCGCGCATCCGCCTGGCCGTAAGCGGCGCATTTAAATCCGTTGAATTCAGCCTTAATCCCGGACGCTCCAGCGGTACAATCGATGTCACAGTCCAGGTCGAGGAACGCTTAAAACTGCAGGTCAACAATTATTGGCTGGGGTCGAGCGACAAGTCTCCGTTCTGGATGGGCTTTGATGTGACCTGGGTTGCGCCATTTACGCGCCCGCATCGTTTCAACTTTGCATTCGCTTCCACCACGACCAGCGATTATTCACTCACCCTCGGTTACCTCGTTCCATCACTTGCACAGCTGCCCATTTCCCTTTTTGCTTCGGCTTATTCCTTGCGATCTCATGAAGGTGTTTTTGGCAGCAGATGGCTGCACCCCGATGACAATTCGTCCGAACGCGATTTCGTGCATCTCGATGACCTCACTTATCTGCGCCATGGACTCAATCTCGGATTCGGCTATTCTCTGAACGAATCCTTCCGTTTTATGATTCGAGTGCAGTACGACTATCTCAAACAGTCGCACAAAAACGAGGCCATCGACAGCGTGCTCGATAAATTCCTGCGTCGTGGTGTTTCACACGCGCCTTCGGCGTCGTTGATCGCCATGTTTGATAATCGCCCCGGACGCAACATGCCTTCCAGCGGTCATCTCGCGATGTTCTCTGTGAAAGGCACCGCGAAATCCGCCATATCTGACTATCAGTTCATTCGACTCAGCCTCTTCCATCAAAGCAATTTCAACTTCCATCAAAATCATATCCTGCGCATTCAAAGCAATGCTGGACTGATTTATGGCGATGCGCCTTTCTTCGAGAAATTCTTCTACAACGATTTCTATTCTTTGGCTCCATCGCGCTTTTTGCGGCTCAACGCGAGTTCCCGTGGCGCATACGACCTCTTCAACACTGGCGCTTCTTCGCTTGGATACGAAGATTATCTCGTCAACCTCGCCCTCACATACGCATACCAGCCACAGCCCCGAAAAATTGAGCTATTTGTCACTGCAGCCGGTACATATGCCGACAGTTTCAAGCAGTATCCGGTCGCTCTGGGCATCAGACCGCGCAGCCAGCGCGGCGATTTCCCCATAGATATGTCCTTCAATGCCGGGGTGCGCTTCGATACGCCCTATGGCTTGTTCAGCATCACACTCGCACATATCTTCAATTTCATTCGGGAGTAGGCATGAAGCGGTTCTGGTTATTCATCATGCTTGTCCCGATGCTGCTGTGGTGCGCGCCGTGCGCATTTGCTGCAGACTCCGTCCAGTGCACCGAAACTGGCAAAAAGGTTATCTGTAACCTCTCCATCGGCAATTTCATCAAAAGCGCCCAAAGCCTGCTCACAAACGGTTGGGAAAACAGCCTGCAAATCAATATTGCACTGCTCGATGGCAGCGGTGACACCGTCATCATGCGCAGCCGCCTCGAAGCCACACAGCGCTGCTACCTCGACCCATTCGAGTCGCCATGCCTCGTGCTGTGGCGCGGCGCTTCAAAATATCAAAAATACAAAAACGAAGAGACATTTCTCAAAGCCATGTCCCGCTTTGGTATCCAGGCGCTCACGCTCGACGAACTCCCGGCCGATAACTATATCATCCGCGTGTCGATTACGATTATGGCCAGCGCCGCAAAACGCCTGCGATCCATTCGCACCTGGTTCCGACAAAATACAAGCGACAGCGGTTTCCTCGCCGGCACTGGATCGCTCATCAGCTCTTTTTTGGGCAGCCGCGCCGAATCCGCCGAAGCAGACGAATCCTATCAAATCACCATTGATACCGCACAGTTCTACATCGATCTCGATTTCACGCCTCCTTCCCAAAGCGAAATCGATGAACAAAACGAAATAGAATAGCGCCGTTCGTCATTTTGATAGGTGTGGGGGGCGACTATGCGTTGCATACGTCGCCCGGCCGGTCTAGCTGCGCTACGACCGGCTTTGTTACCCTCAATTCTTGGGCTTTCGCCAGCTTCATTATAGGATGAATGCGACGTTTTCTGATGTGACGGATTTTTGTCTGTTCAAGAGGTTGCCATGAATAATGTGAAATACGGTCTGCTTTTGTTCGCAATTTGTGCGGCTTGCTCCGGACATACCGAAAATGCTACCGAATCGACGACATCGTCCATTCATGCCAAAGACGACACGCTCTCCAGATGGCTGCTGCAGGTTAGGGATAATCCCGATATCATCAGTGCCCTCAATGAAATTCCTGCAAACGGAAATATCGACGAATCCGCGCTGGATGCATGCAGCGACAGCGATGTTAAAGCGGCTTTGGCTGAACGCGGCTATACGCCTGTGATCATTCAAAATGCGCGCGACGATTCAGCCGCCGGGCTTCAAATCCTTAAGCAAATCCCTGATACCGGTTCAAAATTCGTCCCCGCAAACCTCGACGAAATCGAAAAACTCGTTCAGAACCACGCACAGCCCGGAAACGCTCAGGCCTTTTCATGGAATGAAAACGATTTCAACGCGCTCGACAAGAACCTGCGCCAAATCGACTTCGATGCTTCCGTGGCTGCCGATGCCAATGATGCTTTCGTTCAGCTGCTCAAAGGCGACAAATGCGAACAGGTGCTGCCAAGATACTGTCAGTATGTCAAAGACACTCAAAATGCCCAAACAAATTCATTCAAAGACAGCTCGCGTCTCGACATCCTGCTCACCTGTGAACTCACTAAATGGGCCGGTGAACTGCGTCTCAATTATCCCAAAAATGATTACAAATTCGATCGCTTCAGACCCTTTGTCGATGACAAAACCATCGTCTCCATTCGCAAAAAAGCTTTTATAGATGATATGGCCAAACGCGGCGCAGAAGCTGCATTTGCGACGATTGCTCCCCCGCATCCGCAATATCTGGCGCTCATCAAATCGCGAAAAACCTACCTCGATGCCATTGCTGCCGGTGGATGGCCAACGGTCACTGCACCTGCCAAAATCGTCGATCCCGTCGTCGGCAAATCCTATGCCTATGTGCCCGATCTCAAAAAACGCCTGCGCGCCGAAAACTATGACGTCGATGATCTCAACAGCGAGGTGTTCGATCAAAAATTACTCGACGCCATCAATCTGTATCGCGAACTCCATCAGCTGGCCAACAAAAAGGTCGTCGACGCGGTGCTCTTCAGAAATCTGGCCGTCAGTCCTCAGGATCGCCTCGATACCATCGATTTGGCCATTCAGAAATACCGCGAGCTCGCCGTCGGATCCCTCAATTACTATGTGATGGTCAATATCCCCGATTTCCATGTCGAGGTATGGAAAGATGGAAAACGCGATGTGCGTTTGCGCATCGTCGTCGGAAATGACAACCTGCAGCGCGATCCCGTGACCAAAAAAGTGATGCCGGACCCCGAAACTTCCTATCCGTGGCATCCCAACAGAACGCCGATTCAGACTTCAAAAATTAATGAGATCATCCTCAATCCATACTGGAATGTGCCTGCCCGTATCCGCATCGAGGAGCTCGAACCAAAACTCGCCCAGAATCCCAACTATTACGCCGAAAATAACTACGAAGAAGTCAACGTCGACAACCCAAAACTGTACTATGTCCGTGAACTGCCAAACCCAAAAAATAGTTTGGGACAGGTCAAGTTTATGTTCCCGAATCCCCACAATACCTATTTGCACGACACTCCGGCAAAGGCTGCATTCAAGAATCCTACAAGAGCCATGTCACATGGCTGCATGCGCGTACAGAACCCCATGCAGCTGGCTGAATATCTGCTCAAAAATGACGGCCAGTGGGATCGTTCCAAAATTCACAGCATCCTGAACGCAAAGCCGCTTGAACAGGTGACTTACGAACTCAAAAATCCTGTCGATGTCGATGTCGTCTATATCAATGCCCGCGTCGATGATGCCGGTCCTGTTGCATTTCTCAGCGACGTCTATCAGTATGATGCGGTCAGAACCGGAAAAGTGGTGCTCCACAAATTGCCCAATCCCAAGCCTGCAGCGAAATAACAAAAAACCCCGCCGGAAACCGGCGGGGTAAGTGAATCGCGGATCAAACGGGATTAGGCGCGGCCACGTCCACCCATTGTCAGAGCCATGACGGCCTTGGCTGTGTGGAGACGGTTCTCGGCTTCGTCATAGACGATCGAGTGCGGGCCATCGATAACGGAATCATCGACTTCGTTGTGGCGATCGGCCGGAAGGGCGTGCATATAGGCAACGTCTTTGTCGCACAGTGCGATCTTTTCTTCGGTGCATTTCCACGAACGATGGGCCATCAGTTTCTCGTCGACGACTTTCACGGCACCGGATGCCTGCAGACCGGTCTGATCGTTTACCCAGTTGCCCCAGTTCTTGGGGAACACGATGTGGGCACCACGATAGGCTTCTTCTTCATTATCCGTAACGGTAACGGTTCCGCCGTATTTCTCGGCATTTGCTTTGGCTTCGGCAATAACCCAGTCCGGAAGTTCCCAGCCCTTGGGATGAGCAAGCCAAACATCCATGCCATAGCGCGGGAACAACAGAATCTGCGAGAGGGGCACAGAGATGGGTTTTTTGTGGCTTTCTGCATACGCCCAGATGATGGAGACCTTAATGCGCTTGAGGTCGCGGCCGAATTTTTCCTGCATCGTCATGAGGTCGGCAATGGCCTGCATCGGGTGATAGAGGTCGCACTGGAGGTTCATGACAGGAACGGTCGCCCATTTGGCCATTTCGGTGATGAACTTGTTGCCGTAACCCCAGTTGCAGTAACGCATGGCGATGGCGTGGCCCATGCGGCTCAGGATGATTGCTGTATCTTTTGCACTTTCGCCGTGGGCGAGCTGTGCTGTCTGGCCATCAATAAAGTGGCCGTGGCCGCCGAGCTGGGTGATGCCGGCTTCCATGGAGTTACGCGTGCGCGTGGACTGCTCCATGAACATGAGGAAAATCGTCTGATTCTCAAGTGAATTGTTCACTCGGCCCATGGCAAAATCGCGCTTGAGATCGGCGGAAACGTCGAGAAGCGTGTCGATTTCGGGTTTGGTCCAATCGCGAAGGGTTACAAAGTGTTTGCCGCGAAACTGTGTCTGCATGATGACTCCTGGTAGGTTGTTAATCGCCAAAATGGCATGGCCTGATGTTGGATGGGCATCCGCCCCTCTCAAACTCAGGTGCGTTTATTAACGCGATTTGAATGCTTAATCAATCCATATTCAGCGATTATGATTCGGTTTTCTTAATTGGTTGGCAAATACTATTTATTTCATAGCTGCCTCAGCACCCATCAGCAGCAGCGCGCGCGAGCGTATTGGCTGCAGGCCAATAGCGAGCGCTGTGCCGCGTATCCCAACGGGATAGCGGCACACCTTTTTGTTCAAACCTGGCGTGATTTTGTTGCATGGTATGTTATAATGTTTCCCGTTTTGTATTTTGGATGCCGTTGGCATTGCATAAAAGGAGGATGCGGGCGATGTTTTGTAATCGAAAATCAGCAGCTGTTGTCTGGATGATTGCGTTGTTTGGCGTAAATGCCTGCGAGAGCGATAGTGTGATGATGGGGCCGGGATATGATATTCCCGGTGTTCAGGATTGCAGCGTCCCCGGCGAACTGGCTTGCTCGGGCGATATCGTGGTGGTGTGCAAAAACGGACGGTATGTCAAAGCCGCAACCACCGAGTTTTGTTCGAACAGCTCGTTCCACTATTGCAAAGACGGCGCGATCGAAAAGCAATATTGCAGGGTTTGCGGCACCGTTGGCGACAAGGTGCGCTGCCTCGAATGCCAGAACGAGGATGACTGCAATGGAAACGCCTGCGTCGGCGGCCTGTGCTCCGGCGATAATGTCTGGTGCCACAACACGTGTACAGTCGCTGGCGAAGTAACTTGTGACGGCGCGGGTTTCCGCACCTGCACCGAATCCGAAGGATGCCTGTTCTGGTCCGATATCCAGCTGTGCAAGCCCGGAGAAAAATGTGATCACGGCATCTGCGGGGATGACGATACGCCCTGCTCGGACGCATGCGAGGCCGGAAAACACCAGTGCGCCGGAGATGCTGCGAATCAGGAATGCAAAGATACAAACAACGACGGCTGTACAGAATGGGCCGCCGCTACGCCATGCGATAATGGCGAGGTTTGCAGCGATGGCGATTGTATCGTGAGCTCCGAACCCTGCGCCGATGCTTGTACTTCAGGCGACAAACAATGCGTCGCCAATATCGCGCAGGAATGCAAGGATACCAACGGCGACGGATGCACCGAATGGAGCAGCATCAAGACCTGCGAAATCGGCGAAATCTGCTCGGGCGGCGATTGCATCCCCGATACCGAACCATGCACAAACGCCTGTCATGCCGGCGATAAACAATGTTCCGGCAATACCATCCAGGAATGCAAGGATGACAACGGCGACGGATGCACCGAATGGATCAATATTCAGAATTGTACGGGCGGCAAGGTTTGTAACCAGGGCAATTGCCAGAATTCATGCACCAATGCCTGTAACGCCGGGGCCAAACAGTGCTCGGGCAATACCATTCAGGAATGCAGGGATGATAACGGCGACGGTTGCACCGAATGGAGCAATATTCAGGATTGTACGGGCGGCCAGGTTTGCAGCCAGGGCGCTTGTCAGAACACGGCAATCAATGTGCCCGTGCGCTATCTGGCAACCGATCTCCATTCGCCAATCACGCCTTACGTCGTCACACAAATGAAGAATATCGCCGCCAAATCGTCGAACAAACGCGACAACGTCTTCATGAAAATTGGCGATTCGCACTACGACTACGATTTCGACGGCCAGTTCATGAAGTGCTTTTCGACTGCGACAAGTGCTGCGGTGACGCTTGACGGACGCACAGAACTGCAGCCCGCTATCGACGCATTCCAGAGTACCACCGACTCTTTTAACCGCAATTCCGAAGCCGCCGAAGGCGGCATGGCCACTCGCTATAGCTTTATGGGATCGCCGACGCATCTTTCGGCAGAAATCAGCGCCATGAGGCCCCGGTTTGCTTTCTTTGGCCACGGTTCGAACGATATGGGCAACGGCAGCTATTGTCATACCGATCTCACATGCCCAGGTGGTGTCAATGGGTATGCATGGGCGCTTCAGGATTATTACCGCCAGATCAACCGGGTCATGGATCAGCTCGTCTCCGAGGGCATTATCCCGCTCATCTCCGGAATCACACCCAGAAACGACAAGCCGTCAAATATCAATTATATCGGCGGCGGCCCCATCGCTTCGACCTCTGATTATCCAACGCACATGATTTCTGCTTTCAATGCCGTTACCCGCGGAAATGCCGAAGCCATGCAGGTGCCATTCTTTAATGTGCACAAAGCCGTCGTCAACCTTGCAAATAATGGTTTGCGCGACGATAACATGCATACAAGCGTGAACGGTTCTGCATGCAACTTTACCGAAAACGGGCTGAAATATGGCGCAAATCAGCGCAATCTTGGTAGTATCCAGATGCTGAACAAAGCTTGGAATGCTGTCGTCAACAATTCGCCGGCTCCGGATAATACTGGCATGGTATTCGAAGGAAAAGGTACAAATGCCGATCCCTATATCGTTTCGAGCATTCCGTTCACTCATTCCGCTAATACCAAGACTGGCGGAGCAAATGTGATTGGTAATTATGCCGGAAAATGCAGCACGACAAGCGAATGCGGCAATGAATACTATTATAAAATGGTGCTGAATGAACGCAAGCGGCTGCGCATGTTTGCTGTGAGCGCAACCAATGTTGATGCAGATATCCATATTCTGCGCGGCCAGGCAACTGCAGCTGCCTGTATTGCCAGAAGCGATATCATGATTCAGGGCACATTCGCTGCCGGTACATACTATATTTCTGTAGATTCATACTGTACAAATGGTACACCCACACCCGGAAAATATCTCCTCGGTATCGTCGAATGCGATTCCGACGATAACAATTGTAATCCCGAGTTTTAATACTTTTATTGTTGGGACGTTCTGTTGGAACGTCCCGCCTCGCTATTGGCCTGCGGCCAATACGCTCGCCAAACGCCGCTATCCCGCTGGGATACGCGGCGTTTAATATATGGTGCGCATCATTCTGTCACATCAAAGAACAATAGATTGTCGTAAGCGAAGTTTTCGGCGGATTCTATAATACCTGCGCCATCACATACCGTCCATGTCGCTCCGTTGTCTGTGCTGAATCGATAGACGCCAACATAGTGCCCCACGGGTGGTTTCTCGTCGACCGCAATCATATATTCATCGTTGGCATCTTTGGCATCGCCGTCAAAATCGGGATTGTACTTTGCGTCAATCCATTTGAGATCCGCATACGTTTTGCCGCTGTTCACGGTGTCGAGATAACCAAATTGCGCTGTAATGCCCTGATGCGTTCCATTGGTGCCTGTGATGCCCGATGCATAGACCTGTGCATAGACACCAAGTGGTTCACCGGATTTGAACGCATACGGTGTGACACCAAAGTGGGTATCTGGCCAGGTTACCTGGCACCACTCAACTTTGGCATTGTTGGCATTGGCTACGGTGACAAGTGTGATCTTGCTCAGTTCAAATTTTGTGGCAATCCCGTCTTTGTCACAATAAGTCCAGTTCGCGCCGTCATCGAGACTATAGCGGTAGTAAATGACATACATTCCCGGTTCGTTAATCTGGACATCCGTCGACATGTATTCATCGTTGCCGGCTTCTTCGTTGTTATAGCCCGGATTGTATTGTGCATCACTCCAGTGAACCTTTGCAAGCATCGTTGCCATATCGGAACTTGCATACTCCGGATTGGCATCGATATAGCCAAACTGCCCCTTCAATCCCTGGTGGGAACCACTGGCCCCCGTAATACCGCTGGCCGATACGAGCGAATAGGTCTCAAAATGGCCGCCCACAGTCACGTTTGGAACCGCATACTTCACGCGGCATGACTGAATGCTGCTGTTATTGTTGTTATTGTTGTTATTGTTGTTATTGTTGTTATTGTTGTTATTGTTGTTATTGTT
>CAMKRB010000116.1 GCA_946415045.1 uncultured Myxococcales bacterium | reverse complement strand
GAACAGAATATGCATTGCCATATAATAAAGTATTGCGAGATTCACATATTACCGTGTTACGTCTTTCAAAACTAGTGAATCAAAAATATATGTATTTATACTTGCAATTAAAACAAGATTATTTAGAACAGCAAGGTGTTGGTTCAACAAATCAAAAAGAACTGAAACCAGATTCAATAGGTATTATTCCTATCCCCCTCCCCCCGCTTGCCGAGCAACAGCGCATCGTCGACCGCATCGAGCGCCTGTTCGCGAAGCTCGACGAAGCCCGCGAAAAAGCCCAGGCCGTCGCCGATGGCTTCGAAAACCGCAAAGCCGCCATCCTGCATCAAGCTTTTACCGGGGGGTTGACCAGGAAATGGAGGGAGGAACGGGGGATTGGGATGGATAGTTGGGAAAGGACTCCACTATCTACATTATGTGATAAAATATTTGATGGTCCTTTTGGCTCAAATCTGAAGACAGAAGATTATGTTGATAGCGGAATAAGAGTCGTTCGCCTTGAAAATATTAAAAATTTATGGTTTGATGATTCAAAACAATCTTTTGTTACAAGGGAGAAGTATCAAACAATTGAGAACCACACTGTTTACCCAACGGATTTAATAATGGCCACATTCATATCTGATGAAATCAAAATATGCCAGATGCCGTCATATATTGGGTATGCAATTAACAAATCAGATTGTGTTGGCATTCGACTTAAAGATATTGTTAGACATCAATATGTGTTATTCTATCTTTCTTCCAAAGATGTATACAACAACCTAGTTAAGAATATCCATGGAGCTACACGACCACGTGTAAACACTAAACAAATTAAATCAATAATAATTCCGACTGCTAGCCTAGATGAGCAAACTATAATAGTCCAAGAAATAGATAAATTGTTTTCCCAAGAACGCCGAGCCCGCGATCTCGCCGAATCGGTGATCGCGCAGATCGACGGGATGAAAAAAGCCATACTCGCCCGGGCATTTCGTGGCGAGCTGGGGACGAATGTGCCGTGGGAAGCGGCGTGTGAGGTGTGATGGGGGGATATTGGGAGAGCGGTATGAGTTTGGAATTAGGCGGTAGGGCTGATAAGAGAGAGGATGATGAATGGATGGAAGAAAAGAGTGCGCAATTAGTGATAAATAATGACTCCAATGTTTTTAATGATACTCTGGTTCATGGAATCACTATAGAAACTCTTCAAGACGTAACCATATATTATATTCGTTCAATATCAGATGATCTAAAGAAACTTATTCGTGATTATTTATCAAGCATTTGCCATGGAAAAAAGAAGGCAGATAAACACTTGCAGGCATATTCATACAAGAAAACCGTAACAGAATTCATTAAGCGTTTTCGTAATTCCGATGATGAAAATAGAAAGAAAGGAATGATCGGCGAATTACTATTCCACTTAATAATGGCAATATTTAAGAATTATTTTAAACCAGCATCAATACTATTTAATCTTGAAGAAAATAGCTTTAAAAAGGGATTTGATGCATGCTTCTTTAAAGAAAAAGAGTTGTGGATTGCAGAAGTTAAATCAGGTGGTTGCAATAATCCCAACAGTCCAGACAAAGCAATTATTAATTTAATCAATAGAGCTAAAATAGATTTAAATAAACGTCTAAATAGCAAAGAAACACATCTATGGCTTAATGCGATCAATCATGCCGAAAGTGCAATGAAAGACAATGATGACGATAAAGATGCTGTACTTCAAATATTAGATCAGTGTTATAAAAATGAACCGACCAGCGCGGATAAAAATGTAATTTTGTGTAGTGTCCTACTTCACAGAATGTCCACTGCATTTTCAAAGCAATCATTTTCAGAATTGCATCAAAAGATTAAAGACTCAGAGATCTTTAATCAAAGTATAATTGTTGCGATCCAAAATTCTGAAGTCGAAGAACTCCAGTCATTCCTGGAAAGTGAAAGTAAAGATGAATAAGAAACTATCCATAGCAAGACTTAAAAAGACTGGATTCTCTAAAATATACCGTAGATTTGTAACAAATGATCAAATCTCGCCGGTAGAACTTACAAAAGTCATTACAATATCAATAATACTTATGAATCAAGCAGATCGTGTCCTGCAGCACCTTGGTTACAGAATTGTAGTTGGCTATTGTAATAACACAAAGAACTATCTACCATTGTATGAGATTGCATTATCAAATGGTTTATATCCAATCGCAAGATTTATAACGCAAAAATACATAGGCACGGATAATCAAGATTTCTTTACTTTATGGAATGATGCCTTTATGCAACATTTTGTCTTGGAAAATAAATGCTTAACAGATGAACAGTATGAGATGAAGCAGTTTTGCAATGATCATAACGATGACAATCTTGCATTTATAGCACCAACATCGTATGGTAAATCTGAACTCATCAGTTCAATTGTCCGTCACTTTGTAAATCAAAGAGTATGTATCATTACACCTACAAAGGCATTGTTATCTCAAACTAAGAATAGATTGTCTCACTCGTTAAACACGAATCATCCCCCTATTGTCGTAAATGGTGATTCGATTAACCAGAATGCACCATGTATAGCCGTACTAACCCAAGAGCGTCTGCTTGGACTTCTTAAAAAGAAGCCTTCCTTCTCATTTGATTGTATAGTTATCGATGAAGCCCACGAATTACTTGAAGATAATAACAGAAGCCAAACCTTGGCAACATGTCTAATTATTTTAAAAAAAAGAAACGCCGGTGTTGTATTCAAATTTCTAACACCTTTTGTTTCGGATGCGAGAAATTTGTTACCCTATCAAACAGACATCACTCTTAAATCATTTGTTGTTAAGGAATACTTGAAGACTGAGAAATACATTATCCATGACATGGTAGCGAATAAAACGATTATGTTCGATCAGTTTTTAAAATACTTCTGGGAAACAGAAACACTTTCAACACAATTGGATGAGTGTGATGTGGTGATTTCTAATTCACTAGACAAAAACGTTGTCTATCTAAATAAGCCCACGAATGTAGTTGATTTTGCCAATGATTTATCAAATAAGCTTGATATACTGAGCATTGACCCAGTGCTTCGTGCGTGTGAAAGTATCAAGAATTACCTTCATCCCAATTGTAATTTGGCTGTTTGTTTGAGCAAAGGTATTTTATACCATCATGGTTCAATACCAGATCCTGTTAGATTATATATAGAGAACATCTATAAAACAGTTCCTGGAATTAGGTACATCGTGACAACATCCACACTATTATCTGGTGTTAATATTCCAGCAAAGCGTATGTTCATTCTTGACAACAAGAAAGGGCGCTCAAATTTAAATGCATCAGCTTTCAAAAATTTAGTTGGTCGAATATGTCGCTTTAATGAAATTTTTGATCCTGAAAACGGTGATTTATGTTTACTAGAACCAGAAATTCATATAGTTTTTGGTAAATTCTTTGCAAAGAATTCGTCTTATAGAAAATTCCTTTCTTCCGTTGCAATAGACACAGAGCTTATTCATGACGATGTAAGCAATGTTCTACTTTCGAATACCAAAATCGATCAAACTAATAGGGAAATCCATAATGAATCAATCTCATATATTGAAACACTGGAACCAAATACATTTAGAGATAATTCTAGTCAACAAGTATCGACCTTGATTGGTAATGCTTGTATTAATAACTGTATCAGGGAGATTGACATTATTCGTTCTGAACAAAATATGCAACAGATACTTAATGAATTATCCGTCTCCACAGAAATTACTAATCCATCCTCACTACTTGATGTGGTTAAGCGACTATTTGTACCATTTCTTCTCAGCAAGCACAAAAAACTATCATTGTTAAACATCGAGCAATATTCATCGTTTTTTATATTAGTAATTAGTGATCGCGTCAATGGCTTATCGTTTAGCGATATGGTTAATCATTGCCTAGACTATTGGAGAACACTACTTAGATCACACCCTGACTCTTACATCTATGCTGGCAGATGGGGAGATTGTAGCGTTAATGGTTCTCATGAGAATCATTATAAATATTTAAAAACACTCAATGCGCAATCAGCACCTTCCTTGGCCGTTTTCCTAGTTAAGGATATGATTGATTTTCTAGAAAATACGCTTAGTAATTTTATTGATGTGTTGCATGATGTCAATCTAATTGATAATACTTTTTATAAACGGCTTAAATACTACTCCGATAATGAAATCGTCATTCGTATTCAAAAGCTGGGACTATCTTTTGAACTTTCCAAGTTACTTTCGCTTGAATACTTGAATTATTTAATTATCAATAACGACGATATCTCATTTGCTGCCGGATTAACCAAACAAATGAAATCTAATAATGTAAACGAAATCTTAATCTTTGAAATAACTTCTTATTTATCTTAATCATCCAATTTCCATATATCTTTACTTTTTCACATAATTCCCCTCCCCCCTACATTGGAGCCCCCATGCCCATTGCCTCACTTATTCACCTAAAATCCAAAACCTCGGTGCTAACGGAAATACAGCTGCAAAACTCCAAGAAGTACACCAAAGACGATTGTGGTTTTTGCCAAGGCCCACCAGGCTGATACGAGTACTCCAACTGACACAGAAAACGCAACCACTGATGCAGAAGCTAACACAGACAGTCATCATGATAACCATCATAAACAATGTTTAGCCACAAAATATTGCCAGCCGCCCGGAACGGCGGCGAGCCATAGCCAGGCGCAAAGGCGCGTATCGGCAACGCCGATAGCCCGCAGGCGAGCCGTATAGAGCGCAGCGAAAAAGGCGAAGCAACAAAGTGAGAATCATATCCCCTACACGCCATCAAAGGACTCAATAATAGCGCAACTACAAGAAGAAATTGCTTACCAGAAGGTGTCATCTAGGGGTCTTCAATACTGCTGGGATTTTCACCAGGTTGTCAGTTTTGTAGGCATGCATCATAGCCTTCCTTGGCTGAACAATCACTGGCGCAGGCTCTATAGCCTTTATCTCCATCGAGCCATAACTTCCCTTCTTCACACTTTACTACCTGATACGGATAAGGAAAATTTTCGTAAGAAGCGCTATATCTTTCATCGTGTTCTTTGACACATATTAAATCATCCTGATTTTGGCATTCACCGCATACCGAATCGTATTCCTCCTCACTGCAGCTGTCCGGACCTTCTGCTTTTAGGCATATGCTCATGCAGGATACATCAATTCTCTTGATAGATTTGCACGATTTCTTCGAAAAGGTTCCATTAAAGCAGATATCGGCACTGCCAAGTTTACTGGCATCTTCAGTGCAATTTATATTGTTGCCGTTGACGCATGCACCGCATTTGGAATCACAGCCACCATTGTTTGTGTCGCATTCCTTTTTGCAGGCTTCATTCTTTTTGCAGGCATCCTTACATGTCGATTCTTTACAATCTTCACTGCATGTATTATTACTATCGCATTTAAAATAACACTGATAACATGCATCCGTCATTGCGCATGAGAACTGACTTGGGCAAAACTCTGATTTTGTTCCCCATTTACCGTCTTTGCACATAATCGCGCTTCCTGTATTTTCAGCATCATTTGTACATTTTGAAGAATCGCCGGTCAGACATTCGCCGCATTGTTTGTCCGCCGTACAAGATACTTTCCCGGATTCACTCGGGCATTCTACTTTTTTCTCAGACCATTGGCCATCCTGGCAAATGGTTACCATGCCAACGTTATTTTTATCATTCTCGCAATCTTTGACCGCGCCGTCCTGACATTTGCCGCATGTGCCGTCCTTGGTGCATGAGGAGTTATCCGCACACTCGGTTTCTTCCCATCTGCCGTTCACGCATTTGGAATACTTACCGTCTTTGCAGTCCGCTTTTTCATCGCCGTCGGAACATTCGCCGCACTTATTCTCCTCATTGCAGGAGGCATTGTTTTCACAAGCGGTTTCTGTCCATTTCCCGTCCACACATTTGGAATATTTACCATCGGCACAGTCTGCCTTGATTTCATCGTTTGTACACTCGCTCGAATCAGAATTCGAGTCACACCCAGCCAATAAAACTGTAGCAGCTGCCAGAACGATGAGTATATATTTTTTCATCCGTTTTGTTTCCTTCTATAGAAAGTAAATATGAAAGGTAATGTACATTGAGCGACAAAGACGCTCTTTATATACACAAATTCATTTTAGCACACCAATATTGGGAAATCAACCAACGATGCCAGAAGGACCACACTAGCATTCGCCCAGCGTATGCGCGCAGCCGCCAGGAATGGCGGCGAGCCATAGCCGGGCGCAAAGCGGCGTATCGAGCGCAGCGAGATAGCGCCGAACGCCGTGCGTATTGAACGAAGTGAAATAGCACAGCCACCAAACCCAAAGCATCCACCGAGAACCATCTCCTGCCCGCATGCAGCTATCCGCATCAAGGCCTATTCGAAGACAATGCCGAATTCGGTCTCGGTATGTGCCTTGCCCTCGATCAGCAGCAAGACCTCGCCAAGAACCTCGTCAAGAAATTCGTCGATGTCCTCGGTGACGACCTCGTCGATCGCCTCTCCCCTATCCACCATCGCCCTCGGCACCGACCGCAACCAGGCCATCAAGGCCCTCAGGGAAGCCAAGGAATACGAATGTCAAACACCTCGGCAAGATTCCTGGGATTCAGCTGGAAAATTGGATTGAGAGGGTGTAAAAGGCGGTGTAAGGCGGTGTAGCGAGCATAGGTGCGCAGTCTCAGTCTCATGCCGTGATAAATAGGAGATGTGATGGCTAAAAAACTAAGGCAAACACTTCCAAAAGAATTCAGCGATTTCTATTATTCATGCACGTCTGAGTATCAGCACAAGTGGACGAATGAGGATATCAAAAAAGTTAAAGAACTCCTTGAGCCATGCGATGCCAACGCGCGTGAACGAGGCGGATATAAACGGACGGCGCTTCATTTCTATAGTCTTCCGTTTGAGATAATTAGATGGCAGGTCGAGCGAGGTGCTGATGTAAATGCAGCAAATACTTATGGCACGCCACTATTTGAATATGCCGCAGATGGCAATTACGACGTATGCAACTATTTATTTGAGCACGGTGCAGATGTAAAAATAGAAAACTATGCAAGCCAAACAGCTTTGTTTTATGCTGTTATGCACGGATGGCGCACCAATCCGCGCGTTGTGGAGCTTTTGCTCGATCACGGCGCGGATCCAGGCCATATCAGTTCCATTGTTGGGGACCATCGCACACCATTGCTGGAACTGCTCAGTTTTGGTCTCGAAGCTGTGAACAATCGGCAGGCTGAGGCGGCTGAAATTCTACTCGCAGCGCAGCGAAAAAACGGCCCCATCCCCGAAGACCAGTGGCTACGCGCACAAAAATATGTCAAATCCATGAGCCATGATGTGGCGCAGCGCAAGGTCCGGTTTCCAGATGAAGACTGCACCAAGCTTGATGAAGCGATGGCAAAGTACTACGCCCTCTTTAACGTCGAACCCGATCCAGTCATTCTCCCGCACGACGGAAAAACGCCAATCCACCTCGACACAAAGCTAACGCATAACGAGCAGTTCCGATATCTGTGGGATTATCTCGTTCCCCCATCCGGAAAGTGTCAGACGCTTCAAGGCGAAGTGATTCGCACTGCCGGGCGTATCGAAGATGAAATCAATGGCAACGGCGGCGCGAACTGGGACGCCGAATATGGTAAAATGCTTAAAGCATTGATTTCTTACTTATCACTAGGCAACTCGTTGGATGCAGAATGTATCCAGGTTGCAAAGAATGCCGCTCACGATATCATCACGTGCAAATGTAACTGCGATATTGCCCCTGATATTCTCGTCGAATGCGCCCTCATGTGGATTCGTCAAAATCCCAATCCCGTGCCGTTTGGCAAAGTCGATTACAAGCGATGATCCTGTACAAAAAGGATTCAGCGTGGACAATAGTCAGTTTGCCAAGCATTCCTGGTACTTCCATTTCACAGTTAATGGGAAAAGACTGGATTAAAGCACAGACCTAACTTTATTGAATATCACCTCAATCCTGCTATCTCTGAAGGCTTTGTCCTTTCTGGCATTTCAAGGAGTTCTGCCATGAAATATAAAGCCCTCATACGCACCCGCATTCCCTGCCTGCTTTCCGCCTTGATTCTGGCCGCTCTTGGAGCCCAGGGATGCCAAAGCGAACATGCGGGTGATCAAGGCAACTTAGATCCGTGCGCCAACGGCGATTGCGACACTTCCTGCAAAAAGAGCGCTGATAGCAGCGAGGATGGCGACATCTGTCAAATTGGGGGTTCTCCGGTCTGTGTCGGGGATTTGATGACGAACAAAGACCATTGCGGTTCCTGCGGACACGCATGCAAACCCGGGCAGAACTGTGTCAACGGAAAATGCGAAGATCAACTGCCGCCGAGTGGATGCGATTCGACGAAAGAAATCCCCTGTATGGATGGCGACAACATCGTCTGCGTTCCCAAACTGTCGAACGAATCCTGCGGGACGAAGGCATGCACGAACAAGGAAGATGGCAAGTTCTGCAAATGCGAAGACATCGTCAAGGGACAAGCCTGCGAGGGCAATCTGGGTTGCAGCACAAATGGCGAGTGTGTATGTCCGGAAGGGCTGTTCCAGGATAAGACGAATAAGAGCCAGTGTAACAGCCCGGAGAATCCGGCGACCTGTGGTGCCAGCAAGGACAATCCCGCCGGCATACAATGCCGTGAGGATCAGATATGCAACGGAAAAGAATGCGCCTGTATCGAAGGCATCGAATGCGGCGGCAAGTGTATCGATCCGCTGAAGGATCATGATTTCTGCGGATTGGGAGAAAGCTGTGATCAGCTCGCGCAATGCAAAGAAGATGAAACGTGCACTCAAGGGGTATGCGTTTGTACAAATCCCTCGCAAGCCATGTTTGCGAATCGGTCAATGACCAGCACATGGTGACCCCAGTTTGCAACGCCGGCGTATGTCAATTCGGTGCATGTGAAGCGAATTATGGAGACTGCAATGAAGACATGCTCTCCGAAGAGGGCGACGGCTGCGAAACGCCGCTCAATACGACGAGCAACTGCGGCGCATGCGGCAAAGTATGCGGAAGCAATCGCATCTGCAGCGATGGCGTTTGCTGCATCGGCGAAGGCATCGTGACGGATGATGTCTAATCCCACTATTGCTGCAGCGGCCTGAAGAAATATTCCAAATGTACCTTAAACTTGGGAATCCTGGGATGCCTGACGCGCAGTTACCAATGCGCAGCGACCCAGCCCGAAGGCTATGAGGCATGGGAATGAATTATTTTGGGGCATGGCTATGCGGCATTGCCGCATACGCCATGCGAGAGCCGTTCCGTGGAACGTCTCTGCTCGCTTTGTGGCGGCCACATGGGGTCGCCACTGCAGCTCGCTCACGCCCGCTATTTGCTTTGCAAATACGCGGGCGTTGTTGTATTTGGGGCACGCCCGCTATTCCGTTGGAATACGCGGGCGGATAATGCAAATCAACTGATACAGCAGGTGCTTCGAAAGCCCATTGCATGCTGATGCTGCATCTTAATTGCGAGGTCTATAATGGTTGCTGATGGCAACACAATTCAGAAC
>CAMKRB010000115.1 GCA_946415045.1 uncultured Myxococcales bacterium | reverse complement strand
TGCGCTGTAAATCAAACGGGCCGTCCGAACAAAGCACATCACCCACCTCGCGGCCATTGATGTACTCCATCACCATGCACGGCATCCCGTTTTTCAGAATGTCGAAGTCGTAAAGACGCACGATGTTCGGATGATCCAGCCCCTTAATCGCTTCAAGCTCGTCGTTGAACCGCTCCAGAACATCATTGACAATATTGATAAACTTTATTGCGACAATGCGGTCCAGCTTAATGTCGCGCGCACGGTACACACTCCCGAATGCGCCTTCGCCAACGAGCGAAACGATCTCGTATTTATTCAGAAAAACTTCACCTGCGCTGGGTTTAAACGACATCAGTTCCTCTTGATATACCAGGCGAATCATTCGCCAATCAAAGCCAAAGACCTACAGACCTTTTTTTCGCTTCACGTCGTTCAGAACCTGCTGGTATTTGATATCCCAGGCTACAGAACCCTCGCTCAGATTCTTGATGCGTTTTCTCACCTCGACATCCAGCTCGTCGTCGACCGATGTATGCTTGACCAGAATCGGACGCGAAATCCGGCGGATATCGTTGTTGTCCGCCCAAACTTCCTCGACATGCGTCGTATGATAAAGCATCTCGATGAGCTGGTCAGTAATCCAGTCGATGGCGTCGTCGCCAATTGCAAAATTATACTTCTTGGCTATATCGCGCTTGATGCGGTTAAGCGAACTAAAATCGAGACCGCGCTTGCCAATGACATCCTGCGCCTCTTCATGTACGCGCCGCTCGGTGTCGATATACGATTTCAGCACAGATTCAATGTCCAGCCGAAACTCTTCGCGCTCTTCGGTCAGCACCTCGACGGCGTTTTCTTCGACGAGCTTTCGGGCGATTTCATCGGCAATAACAGGGATTCTACCTCGATAAATCTTCATCTGACATTCTCAGTAACTGGATGGGGATATGCCCATCAAGGTAATTATAAGAATGCAGCGACTTTCTATCAAGATTTATCGGCAGACCGGATTCAATTGTTGGCGGGTGAGGGGGCAAAGCCCCCTGCGCGGCTATCCGTGCCGAAAAGACGTGCGTTCCGCACGTCTTTTCGGCGCGCATACGCCGCTACCCCCAGTGCGGGGGCTCTGCCCCCGCAACGCCCCCGGTTCACGGCTCTTTATCAAGCGACAGCACATACTGATAAATGGCGCGCGCCTGAATGCCCGTATAAGCCGACACGATATCGCGGATGTCTTTGGCCGACATCCCCCGCGCACGCAAAAGATCGATCAGACGCATCGCATCCTCTGTGATTTCCCGCGCATCCGCTTCCTCCGCGAGACTCCCCTCGATCACCAGGCAAAGCTCTCCCTTGCACGGCGTCTCGGTTAGCATGTCGCGCAACCGTTGTGCGGTCGTCCGCGTTATCGTTTCGAATTTTTTTGTCAGCTCGCGGCACAAACACACGCGCCGTTCCGGCCCCAATACCGCAATCAAATCGTCCAGCAGCGATACAATGCGCTGCGGCGATTCATACCCGACCAAAAGACGGTTGCAATGGGCAAACAATTTGAACAAATCCTGGCGCTCACTCGATTTGCGCGGAAAAAATGCGACGAATTCAAACCCCGTGAACTCATAAAACCCGCTTGCACTCACGGCTGTTGCTGCGGCACATGCACCAGGCACCGGACATACCGTAATCCCCGCTTCGTGACATGCATCCACAAGACGGCTGCCAGGATCGGATATCCCGGGCGTCCCCGCATCGGTTATCAATGCCGCACTTTGCCCCCCCTGCAAATCCGGTAAAAACTGGTCCGTGCGCAAGGCTTCATTATGCGCAAAATAGCTGACAACGCGCTTGTGAATCCCATAGTGATCCAGCAGAATACCGCTGTGCCGCGTATCCTCGCACAGAATGAAATCGACCTGTTCCAGAATATCAATCGCTCGCTGCGAAATATCACTCAGATTGCCAATGGGGGTGGCAATCAGGTAAAGTGTGCCCGGCAAAACCGCCGATCGTTCAGATTTCATCATTGTTTTCCTTTGGCACCCCGTTCGGTGCAACGCTCTGCCCCCGGATCGTTCCGGGGCTTTCCCTCATCCTATCATGATAGAAAAACTCATCAAATACCTGGCATCACTCCAAACGCCTGTCTGCCGGCTGGTCCGCACGGACAGCCGCGCAACGCTGCCTGTACAGGCCACTTCTCTTGCCGCCGGATACGATCTGACCAGTGTCGAATCGGTTTGTATCGAACCTCACCAGCGCCGATTGGTGCATACCGGCATCTGTGCTTCGATTCCGCCCGGTTACCATATCGAAGTCCGGCCGCGCAGCGGACTCGCCTTTAAACACGGCATCACCGTGCTCAATTCCCCTGGCACCATTGATGCCGATTATCGCGGTGAAATCATGGTTTTGCTCATCAATCTCGGGGACGCACCCTATCAGATTGAGGTCGGTGACCGCATCGCACAAATCGTTTTGATGCGCCACAGCTCATGCAGATTCGAGTGGGCCGAAAGCCTCGATAACACAAACCGCGGCGCGCACGGATTCGGAAGCTCGGGCAAATAAATTACTCCTCATCGGGCAGATACAGCGTGTAATAGCGCTGCCCGGTCGTCGAGGTATAATACTCGTTCGAGAACTGATAGCTCACGTCAAAGACCTGGTGCATTTCGAGATTGCGCACTTTCTCGCGCAACTCTGTCATCGCCTTGTCACTGCCGCGAATCATCACGTGACGCCAATGGCCGTATAAATTGGCTTCAAACTCCAGCGCCGGGTCGCACGCACAGGGATTAAAGCGCGTCTGGATTTCTGTCGGTTCACTGTACAGCATTTCGTAGCTGGTATGCAGCGCCCGGTCAACCTTTTGGCCACTCCGCGCGATGGATTGGGCTGTCGGCGACAACGTCGTGCACGATGCCGCAAGCATCATTAAAAGTGGCAATATAAACAGTCGTTTCATAACCGCTGTATCAATCTCCGGATGCGCTTCATGTCCGCCCGGAATGAAACTGAATTTTAACCAAAGAATTGTCTGCCATATTGCAGAACGTACATCTTAGCAAAAACCGCCCCCTGCATCGCGGCGATGGATTGCTGTGACGCCGTGCATTTTATAGTATATTTTCACCCAATCGGGAAATATAAAGGCGCTCGCGATATGCGATTATCCTTGTCGCTGTCTTTTCATGCAAGCCCATATTCCGGGCTGAAATCCGAAGAAAATCCATGTTCAGATATACCATTCTCATTTGTATCGCATTGCTGGTGACGGCGTGTTCTCGCGGCCGGAGCGACTCGGAATCGTCGAAAGATGCGGGAAATGCTGCTGAAACCATCGTTCCGGTCGTTGCCGTGCCCACCCATGCATTGCCCTCGCACAATGGCGCATTCGTCCGCAATGGCGACGATTTCAGGCCGATTCATGCAGGCGAAATTGCCATGCTGCTTCCCACAAACGCGGATCGCGGCTTTGGCTTCGGCTATCCGGCTGGATCTGTCATTTCATCCAAAACACGTGAATTCACCATTCAATCGCCCCAACTGCACCCCGAAATGCTGCAGATTACCAGATTCCGCGGTGTTGCAGCGGCCACCGAACACTGGACAGATGACGTCAGTCATGCAAATGTCGCATGGATCGCCGAAACCCATATTCCCTCCGGGATCGACATCATTCAGCGCGACAGCGGGACGGTCGATATCCATCTGACCGAAGATCTGGAACCCGGGTTCTATGTGATTCATGACGACACGATGATGCGCGGCCTGCGAAATGAAGATGTGACCGCTTATTATCCGTTCATCGTGCACAAATCCGGCCGCGATGTCTGGTCACTCCAGGCCGAGAACTGCTTCAGTTCTCTGTTTGAAAAATACGGCGCTTTGCTGCCAATGGATGCGCCAGATGATATCAAATCCATTCAGGCTTGTGCGCAAACCGTGCGAATCGCATGGAAAGCCGCTGCCGATGATGAAAACGCCATGAATACAGACAAACTGCGTCTCACCTGGCTCAGCCGTCTGGCTTTTCCCGGCGATCCCGTCACCGCATCTGCAATGCGTTCGCAAATGTCAAAAGACGGCGACGGTTTGGCAAACGTTCTGTGGCAGACCGTGCAAAGCGACGATTTGAATATGATCGGGCAGCTCTATCAGGCCTCCAAATCCGGTCAGCCGCTGAACAAGGATTATGTGCGGCAAATCGTGGCAGACAACATGCCCGGTTCCGAAACGACCTCAGTTCTGGCACTGAACTGGATGGTTTTTGCCACCCCGAAATCCTCCGGAAATGAACAAATCCGGGAATTGTTCGCCAAAATATCAGCCGGTGACGATTATCAGACCGATTTGCTGGCGCTTTTGGGTGGCATACACTGGCGCAGAATGATGGATTTGGCGAGCACTCAGCGCAGCCTGTCGCCGTATGTCCAGAAACTCAAGGCCAGTGTGGATGAGCGCTTTGTATCTGCCGCCGCGTCGTTGCAGCTGAACAAAAGCCGCGATACCGTTTTCCTTGGGCCCTTTGAATTCGAAGGCATTCCGGACGAAGAAATTTCGGCATGGCGCGCCACACTGATGGATAAAAAGCACGACATCGAATCGTGTCTTGGACCGCATGCTGCCCGCGACCATGCTACACTGATTCTCGAACAGCCGCTCAACGGCAGCATCATTGGCAGCGAAAAACCCGGCGTTTTGCGCGATCCCATCGATAATCTGCGTTCTCTGCCCGTGGTTTCCCCCGAAACTGTGAACTGTATTCTCAAGGCTTTTGGAACGCTGCCGTTTAACCCATCACTCGATAACGACCAAAGCGTCAAAATGGCCATCACCATTTTAAACAAGCAGTAATGCCGGGCGTATGGCGGCTACGCCATAGACCGGCACAGGCGACGCGTATTCGCAGAATAGCGGCGCAAATCGAATATTATATCATCCATTTGCATTAAACTTGCATAGCGGAAACTGTCCGGAGCGTTGTGGCTCTTTGATGGGGAAATGAGATGAAACATTTGATGAAAGCGTTAATTTTGGCGAGTTTGATGATTCCGGCGGCAGCGATGGCGCAGCCAGCGGCGGATACACCGGATGCGCAGGCGGCGAACGATGCGCAGGCAAAACCGGCAACACGAAAACAGCCCACCACATGCACCTATAAGGCGTATGCATGGGACACGCGAAACGGGCGTTCGACGAATCATTTTACCGTCGAAAAACCGTATGCCGAGGTCACCGATGACGAACGTGACCCCAATGCGCCTCAGTGCACGATTTGCAGCGAGGATCAGGTGACGATCGACCCGAAGGAATTTGGCGTTTCGCTGGCTCCGATAAAGATTTGTCATGCGTTTGCGCCCCAGGTTCGCGAGGCGCTTGCGGCAATTGCGGCCAGCGGCGAGTTCGAGTTTACGGCACTCGAAGGATACAGGCCGGGGCGGACGCGGGGACCGGTCGATAAAAACGGTTTGCGCACGTTGTGGAGCAACCACAGTTTTGGCGCGGCAATCGATATCAATGCCAATAAAAATGCGATCTACAGCCAGTGCACAACCAAACTCACCAACCGGGCCGAAGAAGTCAAGAATTGCAAAAAAGGCATCGGCGGCGCTTGGCAGCCCGAGAAACAGCCGCGCGTCTCGATCGTAAAAGACGGCATCGTTTACAGAAACATGACCAAATTCTGGAAGTGGGGCGGCGAAATCGACGGCGCCACCAAAGATGTCATGCACTTCTCTGTGACGGGTTATTAAATCACATGTTTCCGTCGATTTTTTTACTGCCCGTGCCCATGGTCGGACTGGCCGCCTGCAACCGCTTGTGTGGCCCCATGCCGACCATTCGCCTGTGCAGCCGTTTGTCGAACACAATTCTGGAATTCACCAACAAACAAAATGATATTTTGCCGGATGATGTTCAATTTGAATTATCTGTGGCGCGCCGGCTGATGCCGCGTCGCATTGCGGCTTGCCTTGAAATGGCGTGTGCGATGCAAATCTGGCTGGCTTTCCACGGCTGCCGCGCAAAAGTCGCACTCGGAAAACGCGTGGAAAATGGCCAGATTCTGGCACATGCATGGCTCGAAACCCGCAACGGTCATTTCTTTTTCGACGACAGATTCGTTCCATTTGCCGGAAATACCAAAAATCTACAAAATACCTAATTTTCTTTTGCAAAACGTTTTAGATTGATTAAAATCTTGAATTATTTTGATCCATTATATATGAAGTCGGGTGGCAATTGTGCCGATAATGGAGATGGATTATGAAACGTGGATTAATCATATGTTTTTTATTGGCGTTTGTAGCTGCCTGCAATGAAGATAAAGTATCGGAGGTCGTCACGACGACCTGTGGCAATGGTGTTCTGGACAACAATGAGCCTTGCGATGGTGAGCTCTTTGCCAGCGATCTCAATCTTGTTTGCGACAATGGCATCAAACCGGCAGCGTCGAAGCTGCGCTGCACATCCTCATGTGCCGTTGATTTGGCTGACGCATGCACTGCAAGATGCGGCAACGATACCATCGATCCCGGCGAAGAATGTGATGGCCGGAATCTGCCCCAGGTAAGCACACCTTGCGAGAATGCGGATTTATCGAAGCTGAGATGTCAGGCATGCAAGCTGGTCGACGATGGCATTTGCGGCGCCTCACAGTCTGATGAAGACAAATGCGGCAACGATGCGCTGGACAAAGGCGAATTGTGCGATGGCACACGGTTCAGTGCCGACGCCAAGACCTGTCCCCGCGGGATGGAAATTTCGGACGCATCCAAGTTTAAATGCATGTCGTCGTGCAATCTGGTCGATATCTCACAGGCCTGTGTGCCTACCGAAAACAAATGCGGCAACGGCGTACTGGATGACGACGAAATGTGCGACGGCAAGGCGATTGACGAGAATATCGAATTCGAATCGTGTCCGCTCGGTTATGTCGCAAATCCCGACGCACTCAAATGCACTGCATCCTGCGAACTCGATACGTCGAAATACTGCGAGGTCGCCTGCGGCAACGGCAAAATCGATGAAGGTGAACAATGTGACGAGGAGGCCTTTGTCACTCCCGTCCCCAGCGACTTCTGTCCTGTCAACTATCTTCCCACCAACGTTCTCGAATGCAACCATCTCTGCAAAATCAATCCGTTGAAATATTGCACCCCCGACACCAGCGTCGACAATCTGATCGTGCTCAGTGAGGTCGTTCCAATCGTCTCAAATGAAAATGGCAAGGCGATTGATGCCGTTGCGTTCGAATATACCAATCTGAGTGACAACGATGCCGATTTGTCCCAATGCTCTCTGCATGTCTACTATGCGAATGGCAGTTCCGTCGTCGAATATCCGCTCGCCGATCTCGGAATTTCGGGCATCAAATCGAGAGAATCCATCGTGATTTGTTCTCAGAATAAGGATTATTTCGAGGGCGTCTGCAACTATACGGTTTCGGAAAAACTGGCGCAGGATTTCATCTTCTCATTTGGTTTGATGGCATTGGAATGCAATGGGGAATTCGTCGATTTGCTCAATCTGAATTCGCTCCTTCAGGCCATCGCAAAAGGCGATGCGTCCGACTTTGTGCGGCACTGCAATCATGGTCCGGTATCCGCCCCCTCCGAGGCTGCATTTGGCGACAATTGGCTGATTACGGCTTTAACCCTTGGTGCGCCGAAATTTGGCCTTGGCGAGCACTGCGTAAACGCAGATTCTGAAGTCGAATCGTGTACCTATACGGTCGATCGCACCACACTGAACGCCCGCGATCAGGTCATTCATCAGACGCTCGACATCAAAATCCCCGGCATCACGACGATCTCGGATCACACCGATGCCGAAGCGGCCAAATCCGTCATCATTCGCTTTGTCACAGGAAAACTCTCAGACGACGGTAAAGTCGCCAAATCCAACATTCACTTTATCGGAGCCACGGCCGACGAATCATGGGTAAATGCCAACGGCATCGACCGTTATATCGGTGAATTGCGCAATTACGATACATACGAAGGCTTTATCTCTGGCGACGAAGGCTCCTATGTACTCGACGCGGCCATCTCTTTCGACAATGAACAATCCTGGATCTATTGCGGTCCCAAAGGCAGAATCAGCAAATACAAGGATTTCAATGCCGAAGAGCGCAACCGCCTGGACGTTTCCTACGAACCCTCCAATTGCGGCGACGGCCAAATCACAGGCGTCGAAGTCTGCGACGGCGATCACTATATCGAAGGTGCGCTGGTTTGCGCGAATGATGGTTACGTCGTCACCGACCGGAGCAAGCTCAAATGCAGCAACTGCAATTATATCAACACAAACGCTGCATGCAGCCCCAAACACTAGCCACATGCACTCATATTCAAACCGCGCATCACTGCCCCGCACAGACCGGGGTGGTGAATAACCGTTCAGACCATTCGTTTGTTTGATATCGTGTTCGCGCGGCTATCTGCGATACGCCGACGCATCGGGACGTTTCTGGTAACGTCCCGGCGCGCCTATGCCAATGCATACGGCGCGCGGGCGCGGCTATCTGCGATACGCCGCGCCATCTTTTATATCTTTGCACGATTCAAACCTCGCCACTATCCAACGCATGGCTCAACGGAGAAATGAATGAACCGAAAAACCAAAGGGCTTTTGATTCTGTTATTGGCTTATATCACTGCATTCGCTGCAGGTTTCGCGACCTACCGCATTCTGGATGGTTCAATCCATCTGTACCTGAATCTGTTTATTGCCGATGCCGTCGCAACGGTCGTCACCTGGCTGTTCGGCGTGATATTTAAAAGCGCTTCGGTCTACGATCCCTACTGGTCAGTTCAGACGCCGGTCATCATGTTGTCTCTGATGATTGGATTGCAGCATTTTTCGCCGGGCGCCATTCTGTTTCTTGTATTTATATTGTTCTGGGCTGTCCGGCTCACAGGAAACTTTATCCGCGGATTTCACGATATTACCTATGTCGACTGGCGATACCGCATGCTTCGCGAAAAAACCGGCCCGTTCTTCCAGCTTGTCAATCTGTGCGGAATTTGTATGTTTCCGACGGTTGTCGTCTATCTCGCCTCTTTACCCGCATTCACCTATATCATCGATGGATACAATTTTACCCCATGGAATCTGATCGGGCTGTTCGTCATGTTTGGCGGTACAATGCTCGAACTCATCTCCGATCGACAGATGAAATCGTTTATCAAAACCCGCAAAGACCGCAGTGAAATCATTCGCACAGGTTTGTGGAAATATTCGCGTCATCCCAATTATCTTGGTGAAATACTATTCTGGTATGGCGTTGCTCTTGTATATTTATTGCCCGATTTCAGCCATTACATGTATTTGGGCGGCGCATTGCTCAATCATTTGATGTTTCTGTTTATCTCTGTACCCATGGCCGAACGGAATATGGCGAAATATAAAACAAATTTTGAGCAGTATAAAAAAGAAGTCCGGATGTTTCTGCCCATAAAAAAAGCTTAGAGCCTGTTTGGTATCTTTTTAGGATGATCCCTCAAGTTTCGCACCCGCATTTTCAATATTTTTAGCAGTAATACAAGAAGTGCCGAAAAATAATGATAATTTTGAGAGTCGTA
>CAMKRB010000114.1 GCA_946415045.1 uncultured Myxococcales bacterium | reverse complement strand
GATGAAGTGCATTTCGCTTCGTCTGAATCACTTGTTGACCAGCTGAAACAGGATTGCCAAAACGCTCGTTTGCGATTGCAGCAGTCAATCGTTGGAGAATCCACGTGACAGAAAAAAACAGAGAAACATTCAGCTCCAGACTCGGGTTTATTCTGGTGGCGGTGGGATGTGCCGTTGGTCTGGGAAATGTCTGGAAATTCCCGTATTTGTGTGGCCAGAACGGCGGCGCTGCTTTTATCCTGATCTATTTGCTTTGCCTGGCTTTTCTGGCACTCCCGATTCTGGTGTGTGAGCTTTCGGTGGGACGAGCCAGCCGAAAGAGCAGCGCAAAATCGTTTGATGCGCTCAAACCCGGCGGGACGCACTGGCATCTGTCGGGATATATGTGCATGGCGGGAACCTATCTGCTGATGATGTTTTATACATGTGTCTGCGGATGGATGTTTTATTACTTTATGCTCTACATGGGCGGATCTCTTGGGGGCAGTGTGCTTCCGCCGGAACAAATCGGCGATCAATTCGGCGATATGTTGAATTCGCCTTTGCTCATGACCATGTCGACTTTTTTCGTCATCATTATGGCTTTTGGCATTTGCTCGCTTGGCGTGCGAAAAGGCGTCGAAAATGTGACCAAATGGATGATGATTGGGCTCTTTGTGCTGATCGTTGTGCTCGCCGTGCATTCACTGATGCTGCCCGGGGCTGATAAAGGCGTGGCTTTTTATCTGGTGCCCGATTTTGGGGCAGTTGTTGAAAATGGCATTGGAAAAGTCGTGTTCGCCGCAATGTCTCAGGCGTTTTTCACTTTGAGCATCGGCATCGGTGCCATGTCGATCTTTGGCAGCTACCTCGATCGCAGTCGTTCACTCATGAGTGAGGGCGTGATTATTACAGTTTTGGACACACTGGTCGCATTGTTTGCCGGATTGACGATTATCCCCGCATGCTTTGCCTATCATATTGAACCGGGCGCTGGTCCTTCACTGGTATTCATTACCATGCCGACCGTCTTCGAGCACATGATGGGCGGCAGAATCTGGGGAGGACTGTTCTTCCTATTCCTCGCTGTTGCGGCACTTAGCACCGTTGTTGCGGTTTTCGAAAACATCATTGCATACGCCATGGATTTGTGGGGATGGAGCAGACGAAAGGCTGTTATCGTCAATCTGTTATCGATGTGTGTGTTGTCGATTCCGTGTGTGCTTGGATTTAATGTTCTGAGTGGATTGCAGCCGATGGGAGCGGGCAGCAGTATCCTGGATCTTGAGGATTTTCTGGTCTCGTATAACTTTTTGCCGCTGGGGGCCATTGTTTATCTGCTATTTTGCGTGTCGAAGAATGGCTGGGGCTGGGATAATTTTATCAACGAGGCCAACGCCGGAAAAGGCATGCGATTTCCAGCGATTTTGCGCAGATTTATGATATGGGGATCTCCGCTGCTGATCGTCGTGATCTATCTGAAAGGCTATTACGATACGTTTGCTCCAAAGGGAACGGGCTATCTGGTGCTGTGGATGTTTCTTGCCATTTTATTTTTGTGTATGGTCGGATTCATCGCGTTCAAGGGCACGCGGAAACAGGAAAAACGCGAATCAGCATGATTTTTCGGGTTTGAGCAGACCCAAAAAAAGGCGCGGCGTATTCGTCCGCAGGACGAATAGCAGCGCCGGCGCGGGCGTATCCGGCGTAAGCCGGATAGCCGCGCAACACAGGCAAAAATCAATATTTGAGAACTTCAAAGATGATGCCGTTGTCGGATCGTTTCGTTTCGCGGATCATGAGATTGTCGTCGGTGATGGCCAGAAACGCCTGTATATAGCTGTCGAAATCGGCTTTTGACATGGCAGGTTCGGCTGGATTGAGTTCGATGGCGAGCATGGCGTTGGCGACGTAGCGTTCGGCGACATCCTGTATGCCCTGGACGCGTTTGAGTCGTTTGCGCAAGGCGACGAGCGTGTCGGCGTCGGGGAGTGGATCGAAGATGACAACCGGCTTGCTGAAAATGGGGGGAATTGCGTCCTGAGGCGTGGTGCGGACCTGGATGGGGAGGGCGATCTGCGAGGCAATGGCACTGGCGAGGTATTTTTGTGCCGTGGTTTTATCGGGGGCCGATGCCTGAAGATGGATGGAGAGTGGAGTAGTGGTGGATCCGGTGATCAGGGAGAGGGTTGCGGTTGCGCGGCAGCTGATGCGGGTGTCGACTGGGGTGCAGTCCCATGTGACGGTGCCGTTGAGCACGTCGGTTGTGCCGAAAAGTGATGCCATGGTTTTGGCGTTTTTATCGGACATCGGCTTTTGTCCGTAAACCGTGGGGCTGAGACGCGGTGCGCTTGAGAGTACTGCTGGCGAGATGACTTCGACGCCCTGGCGGGCAAATAATTCGGGCCAATAGTCTGCCGTTTCGACTTGGGATGGCCACCACGCTGTGGTCTGACCCTGGTCGGTTTCGCAAATCGTGATGAGAATCGGGGATGCAGCGGCAACCTCCGGAAAAGAGAGCGCAGCAAGTAACAGTGCGGTTTTTATGGGTTTCATTTCGTAGTGCTCCATGATACTGGCCACAAAAGGCAGCAGAGTTTACGATATTGTGGCGCAATGTGAAGTGGATTTTTGGACAAAAGATGACCATTTGCGTCAAAAAAAGAATGTAAAAAAATGATGAATATAGGATAATGTCTGTACGTTTCGATACAGGCTGACCATTTTTGCGTCAGTTGGTTTCGAAGCGTTGGGAGGGTAATATGACCATAAACAACCAGGACAGCAAGATGAACGATCGTGCCATTGATCCTGGCATGATTGAGGCGTATTTTGATGGGGAACTGAAAGCGGATGAGCTGGGGACGCTGACGCGCAATGAGATAATGGCGGATCCGGTTTATGAGGCGCTGGATGAGCTGCGTCATGTGGTTCGCACCGATTCGCGGCTGGCATTGAGCGATATCGACGGGATGTCGTTGCTGGATGCGATTAACAGCGATATCGATGCTTATGAATGCGAAAAGAAGCCGCTCCACGTCGTGGAGCCGGTGGCGGCCACTCCAAAACGTGTGGGTCACGGACGCGTCGTACTGCGCTGGGTGCCGGCAATTGCTGCTGCGGTTTTGTTTTGCCTCAGTATTCCTGGGTGGGTTTCGATGTTTTCATCGACTCCCGAACCTCAGGTGCCGTCACCGACGGTTGTCTATGTTGGGGCCAATCATGCACAGCAGGGCGTGGCTGTTTGCCCGGGTGAGACGAATCTGTACCAGGAGTCGCAGCACATTGAAGACAGGGCTATGCCTCAGCCTCCGGTGCGCACGAGCACTCCGGTAAAAGAACAGCTCACTGTCGAAGAAATGGATTATGCCATCCGTCATCTGATTAAGCGTATGGAATCGCTCGAAGAAGCCAATCGTCTGGGGATTGAGAGCGGAAAGATTCCTTTTGAAACTGAAGAGAATCAGGACCACTCGCCAAATTTGTAGCGTTTGGCGGGGACTCCCAGAGGAATGCACTGCAGATTCGGGAGTTTGCTGGAGATTCGTTATGGCCAAAGATGGAGCCGGCGTTTATGTGAGCCATTTTTCAGATGGCGGCATGCAGTTTGAGATCGGATATGCCAGGGGAATGCTGAATGGCAGAATGCGGCGATGGGCTCAAAACGGACAGCTCATTCTGGATTGTTCCTATACCGATGATGTGAAGGAAGGCCGATCCAAACGATGGCATGAAAACGGAATCCTTGCCGAAGACGCTTTCTATGTCGACGATAAGCTCGAAGGCGAATATGCGCAGTATGATGAACGGGGAAATCCGATACTGAAGGCAAAATTCAAGGATGGCCAGCTGGTTAAAGACAGCGCCAGAACCGGTCAGGAACCAGAGGGTGAAGAAAAAAAGTCTTAGGTTCTGCGTGCCCCACAAAGAGACGGGGAATGAGACGAATGAAGACCTGAGCGTAATACACGCGCTTCACCTGGCCATTTGGTTGACATACAGATCAAAAAAACGCCGCATTCGCGGCGTTTTTTTTAGGTTCTATTTAACGAGCGTGGATATGAAAATGCAAAATCGTTTGTTTCACAGCTTTTAGCTTATAGCTTATGGCTTATAGTGCTCTTTTGCCAGCTACAAGCTGTAAGCCACAAGCTGTAAGCCTGAACTTCCAGACATCGGGTGCGAAAGCTATATCCACACTGGTTAAACATAGCCTTTATTTATTGTTTCATACGTTATTTTGCTTCTTTTTGAGGAGTGGGAATCCCATTTCCTCGCGCTGTTTTAGGTAGCAGTCGGCTGCCATGCGGGATAATGTGCGCACGCGATTGATATACGACTGTCGATCGGTGACTGAAATCGCTCCCCGGGCCTGCAGGATATTGAAAGCATGTGAACACTTTAATACGTGATCGTAGCCGGGAAATGCCAGGCCCAGATCGAGCAGACGCTTGGCTTCGGCTTCGTACATCTCGAAAAGCTTGTACTGCAGGTCGACACTGGCTTCGTCCAGATAGTATTTGGATTGCTCAATTTCTGCCTGCAGATGGACGTCTTCGTATTTGATATCGTTTACCCACTGCAAATCATGGATGCGATTGACGTTTTGCATATACATGCAAATGCGCTCCAGACCATAGGTGATTTCGGCTGTAACCGGATTGCAGGGAATTCCGCCGACTTGCTGGAAATAGGTGAACTGCGTCACTTCCATGCCATCCGCCCAGACTTCCCAGCCGCATCCCCATGCGCCTTGAGAAGGTGCTTCCCAGTTGTCTTCGACCAACCGGATGTCGTGGGCAAGCGGATCAATGCCAATGGCACGCAAAGAGCCAAAATACAAATCGAGTACATCTTTGGGGCTGGGCTTGAGGATGACCTGGAACTGATAGTAGGCACCCCAGCGGTTCGGATTCTCTCCGTAACGTGCATCGACCGGACGGCGGCAGGGTTCTATAAATGCAACCGAATATGGCTCCGGACCCAATGCCCTGAAAAATGTAGCCGGGTTGAAGGTTCCTGCGCCCTTTTCGATATCATACGGCTGCTGAATGATGCAGCCCTGCGACGCCCAGTACTTCTGCAGCGTCAGCACCAAATCCTGAAAATTCATATGTAATCTCCTTGCTTATCCTGGCCTTAATCTGCCGGAATCGTGGCTCTTAGGCCCAAACCGGCGGCTTTGTAGCACTTTTTGATCTGAATTTCGATAGGATTATGCAATAACGTTGGCATATCGCGTCCGGTGATAATTCGTTGACTTTTCTATCGCTCAAAGGCAAAGTCCTTATTACCGCATGTTGCGGGTTCTTTTTGGGGAGACAATATGAAATCCAGTCTTGCTTTTATTGCTTTGGCTGCAGCCGGTCTGATGGTTGGCTGTGCATCCGGAAATGCAACAGGTTCGAATGCTTCCGAAACTGCTGCGAACACAGAGAATGCCTCTGTTTCTTCGCCAAAAGCGGCACTCGAGGTCGTTAAGAAAATCAGCGCCGAATGTAAGTCACCTATCGTTCAGATGGTGACAAAACAGGATGGCTCCCACCATTATCTGCTCGACGATGCGACGCTGTGGCAGACGGATGACAACGGTAATGTGAAGCTCGTGAAAAAACTCGAAGACGCCACTGACAACTATAAGCTCATCCCCAGCGACGGCGTTATCATCCATTATACTGACAACAAAATTATGCTCGTTCACATCGAGAGCAATACCGAGCTCTTCAGACTGGCCGGAGATCCCAAACTCAAAACCGTCCTGTTCTCACCGAATAACCATGAAATGGCGACGCGCGACAGCGACAATGTCTTTAATGTCTGGAACGTCCCAAAACGATTCTCTGGTATCCAGATTTCCGAGACCGTGCAGGATTTCATCAACCGCCAGAGCCCCGATAACAAACTCCGCTTCTCGGTCGATGCCTATGCCGTTTCACTCACAAACGAAGGACGCGCTATCCTCGCCGCCGATGATCCCGCCAATAATAAAATCGGTCTGATTTACTTTATGGATGACAAAAACGCCAAAGGCACACTCAAAGCCATCGGGCGCACCAATTCTCATATCAGTCATCTCGCTATTGCACTCTCTGGCGATAATATCGCTGCTGTCGATGAAACCGGGCAACTCTTCGTTTCGTCCACCGGTGAAGATAAAGGATTCAAAATTTACGCTAAAAAATACAACGATCTCATCAATGTGAAATTCGTGGGTGAAGATGTGTTGGCCATCGCAAAAAATAAACTCACCCGCATCGATATCGCTACCGGTGCCGTCAAATGGACCTACGATATTTCGCCCAAATCCTGCTACGCTCCAAATTCCGTTAAAATTCTCTGCTCCACAGGTAATACCATCGAAGATATCAATGGCGAAACCGGAACCCTCAATCGCATCTATTTCTTTACATCTCAAAATTATGGCATTATCGAAGGCGGTGAACTCAGGGGAACCATGCCTGAACAATGCTATAAATAGAAATTCTTCTGCTGCTATCTAAACTCAGATTAACTTACATACATCTAACTACATTTCTATACATTTACATTCATACAACTTCATGTGACGCCCGGAATTCTCCAGAAAATCAAGGAATTCTGGGCTTTTTTTTGTAAAATGGGGTTGTCTAAAACAGCATCCGGTGGTAGACAATACAAACGCTTTGTTGAAAGCGACAAAATTACTGTTTGCCACTGTTCAGTGGTTTTTATTTCTTTTTCTTATGGGGTTGTCGGAATGACGAATTTAAAGAAAGCAGCCAGCGCAAGCATCTGGTGGTTTGCGTTCGGCTATTTTGCTGTGTACATTCCCTATTCGTTTGGGACGAAAGTACTGACGAAGGGACTTTTAGCCGATAATACGATGGATGCGGCTCAAAAGGCGGCCTTGACTGTTTCCAGTGGAGAACTGTTGCCGCCGACAATTCTGGCCTCCATCGTCGTGATGATCATTTTCATTTCGAGCATGCGCTGGTGGAAATATGCGACACAGTGGCATCTTGGTGGCTTGTCATTACCTCGTCCCCGTCTCTCAACCCTCTTCTCCGGAATCTGTACAGGTGTGGTCGTCGTCACGACGACACTCGCATATACTATTAATGGTGTCACAATTGTTACGGCAATGCTCTTCATGCGAGGCGGCATGCTCATCATGTCACCGATCGTCGATACACTGTTTAAACGCCATGTACGCTGGTTTTCGTGGGCGGCTCTCGGCATGTCTTTGCTTGCGCTCATCGTTTCCAGCCTCTGGTTGCCGATTTATGACGGCAATCTTTCCTGGGAGACGATGTTCGGACAGCCCGTGATGTTCTGGGTCGATCTGGCCGCTTATCTCGGCGCGTACTTCGTTCGCCTCACCATGATGTCAAAGAAAGCAAAAAGCAAAAATGCAGACGATACCAAAAAATTCTTCGTCGAAGAACAGATGGTTGGAACCCCCTCGATCTTCATCATTCTCGCTATCGCTTCATTGTTTGCGCCTACGCTTGCTGACCTCACCGACCCCACAACCGGCGTCGTCTCAATGGGTGGTTTCGGCGGTTTGCTGTATGGTGTCCATGCCGGCTTCACCTCTTTCTGGAGCCGTCCGAGCGAAGTCATTCTCATCGCCATGGGCATCGGACTCTTCTCGCAGTTCAACGGTGTGTTCGGTGGTTTGATCCTCCTTTATCCGTCCGAAAATTCGTTCGCCGTTCCTGTCAATCGCTGCTCCTCAATTCTGGCTGGCGTCGTTGCTACGCTTGCGCTTGTTGCCGTGTTCGGTGACAAATATCCACTTCCTATGCCGCAGGAAGCCGGTCAGTTCGTCGGCGCTGCTTTCGTCGTCGGTGCTATCCTGTTCCTGGCTCTGCCCAAATACTTGGCTGGTAAAAAACAACATCAGCTCAACGCATCAAATGCCAGCGAAGCCTCCGGCGGCAGCGACAAGGCTGATTCGAAAGAGGTTTCCGAAGCGTCAAATGAAGATTCAAAAGATGCCTCCAGCGACAGCGACAAGGCAGAATCGAAAGATGTTTCCGAAGCGTCAAACGAAGATTCAAAAGATGCCTCCAGCGACAGCGATAAGGCAGAATCGAATGATGCGTCTGACGATTCCAAAGAAGACTCCAAATAATCTGCATCTGGTTGGGGCGCACGCTTTGCCGCGCACCCCGCCTCGCTATTGGCCTGCGGCCAATACGCTCGCCAAAGCCGCTATCCCTTCGGGATACGCGGCTTTTTTTGATCATCATCCGTCTTCCGCCATCCCCCGAAAATTATCTCACCTCATCACCATTTCCTGGGGTTACGCTGCGTGCATCCACGGTTATTACTATTCACTACCCACTATTCACTACCCACTATTCACTATTCACTATTCTCTATTCACTTTTTTTTGCCCGCTGCATGAGATTTCGCTTTCACTTTGCCGTGGGCCTGCGGCCGATAGTTTACCGCACCTTCAAACATATCTTCTTTATACTTGGCATGTGAGATATCCCATGTGCTCAAATCCTGGTTGAATGATTTCGCATCCCTGAACATTTCATAGATACTTTCAACCCCCGAAACATCCCAGCGATCCAACGGCTGATTGAATGATTCGGCTCCTTTAAACATCTCATACATACTCTCAACCCCCGAAACATCCCACGCATTCAGTGGCTGGTTAAATGCCAGAGCACCATAAAACATCCCGTTCATATCCAGAACAGTCGATACATCCCAGCGATCGATGGCGTGATTAAACTTTTCGGCATGCATAAACATGTGCGACATATCTTCGACTCCTGACACATCCCATTTGTCCAGCGGCTGGTCAAACTCTGTGGCATACGAAAACATGGCTTCCATCGTTTCAACACCGGATACATTCCATTTATCCAGTGGCTGATTAAATCTGTGTGCATGGTAAAACATCATGTGCATGTCCTCGACTCCCGATACATCCCAGTCGTTCAGCGGTTGATTAAATCGTTCTGCATGATCAAACATCGATTCCATATTTTCCACATTCGATACATCCCAGCGGCCAATGGGGTGATTGAATAACACTGCATTGGAAAACATTTCATTCATGGCGGTGACATTCCCTACCTGCCATTTGCCAATATCCTGATTAAAACTCACCGCTTGCAGAAACATCCCCTGCATGTCGGTCACATTCGACACATCCCACCCACCAATATTCTGATTAAATCTATCGCATCGCGAAAACATCCGATGCATATCGGTAACATGCGACACATCCCATTTTTCAAGGGGTTGGTTGAACTCATGACATGCCATAAACATAAAACTCAAATCCGTAGCTGACGACAAATCCCAGGCATCCAGCGGCTGATTAAACATCCGGCAATCGACAAACATCTGTGAAAAATCTTTCACCTGCGAGACGTCCCAGTGTCCGATGCGTTCATCCATTTGCATGGCCCCGCGAAACATCATCGACATGCTTTCGACTTTCGACAGATTGGGCGCATCGGTCGCATGGATATGTATATTTCCGCATGAATAGGCAAATTCTTCCATCGATCGCCATTCGATATCCCCCCACTGATCGATGGATAAAATATGCAAACCCGATCGCCACCTCAGGTCTTCAGATTT
>CAMKRB010000113.1 GCA_946415045.1 uncultured Myxococcales bacterium | reverse complement strand
GATTTGCATCGGAAATTGGGATTTGCATCGGAAATTGGGATTTGCATCGGAAATTTGATTTGCATCGGAAATTTGATTTGCATCGGAAATTTGATTTGCATCGGAAATTGGGATTTGCATCGGAAATTGGGATTTGCATCGGAAATTGGGATTTGCATCGGAAATCAGGGATAAAAATGATCGGTATGCCATTTGGCCACATTATTATCGATATATCGCCGAACGGCATCAAATGCGCGTTGATCCTTTAATATTTCGTCATAGAATCGCGGCTGCCATGCAAATTCAATATCGTTATCATGCGCATATTTGGTTACCGCACGTTTAAATTGCCCAATAACCAGAGCCAGTGAACCCGTTTTGGGTGATATGGATGCCATAAATTCGGGTGTCCGGCGGTCACCGGATGTCATGCCATCGTTTGTGGGCGTTTGGGCATCCATGTTTTGGGGGTTGGAAACGTTATGAATGGGTGGGGAAATATCGGTAGAGACGTGCGATCGCACGTCTCTGGTGTTTTGGGGAATGCATAAACCGTCGTTCCCGCCGTCGTCGGCGGGAATTGAACCGTCGGTTTGCGTGAAAATGTCCGCCGCATGATTGCGTCCGCGATTGTCAATAAATGCGATTAAATGCACATGATTGGGCATCACAGTCCAAACGGGAACATACACATACCATTGATGTTCGGATATTTTCGAAATGGTTTCATCCACAAATGCCCCCAATTTCGAAAAATGCATTTCGTTTTGATGTGTTTGAAAATTGCGGGTAATTTTACCGAAATAATAACGGCGATTTTTGGTCATAATGGTAACAAAATAAATGCCTCCGAAATATTCCCACCATTCGGCGCGTGCCGATGGAATGCGGTATTTTTCGTTAAATAAAATCGGGTTAAACGGCATGATGGTTATCTATAATTTTGTGGGTTTGCGTACATTCAATCATTGTTTTTTCGGCCGTATCGGCAACGCCGATAGGTCGAATGCGCGGGCGTATGCGCGTAAGCGCATAGCCGCGCGACATATATGTACGATATATCGTCAAAAGAGACGTTCCATGGAACGTCTTTACAAGTGTTTGTTGCTCATTGCCAATTCAATTTCCGCCAGCACGCGGTCGATTTCGGCGTTCAATGAGGCGCGTTGTTCCTGGTAGCGCTGGATTAAATCCATGGGCGCGAGGATTTCTTCCTCCTCGTGGGGGAAGCCGCATTGATCGAAATTGTAGCCGAGGTCGCGGGCGAGTTCGTCGGCGGTGAATTTGCGGGCTTTGGGGAAGCCGTCTTCGGTGATTTCGGTGCGTTCGTCCCACCAGGCCATTGCGGGGGCGAAATGTTCGAGTTTCATCGGCTTGGTTTTGCTGAAATGCTTGTAGCCGTCGGGCATATCGAGTCGATAGAACCAGGTTTCGGTAGTCGGGCCGGTGCGGTCGAAAAATAATATATTCGTTGTAATCGAGGTATAGGGCGAGAATACGCTGCCGGGCATGCGGATAATCGTATGCAGATTGAACTCGGATAATAGTTTCTTTTTGATATTGATTTTTGCGTTGTCGGTTCCGAACAGGAAGCCGTCGGGTAGAATCACGGCTGCACGGCCGTTTTTCTTGAGTCGGAACATGATGACCGACATGAAGAGATCGGCGGTTTCGCTGCTGGCGAGGTCGTTGGGGAAATGATCTTTGATTTCGGTCTTTTCGCTGCCACCGTAAGGCGGGTTCATCAGAATCACGTCGAATCGGTCTTTGTCCGTGTAATCGAGCACGTCGTGGGTGAGTGAGTTATCGTGATATATCTGCGGGACATCGATGCCGTGGAGCAATAGATTGGTGACGCAAAGCATGTAGGGGAATTGTTTTTTTTCGATGCCGTAGATGGACTGATTGTATTTTTGCTGGTCTTTTCCCGTTTTAATTTGATTGTTCAATACTTTGAGCCAGCTCGTGAGGAAACCGCCGGTGCCGCAGGCGAAGTCGGCCATTTTTTCGCCGATTTTGGGCTTGATCATCAGGGCCATGAATTCGGTGACGGCGCGCGGGGTGTAGAATTCGCCGGCCGAACCTGCGCTCTGGAGTTCCTTTAATATCGTTTCGTAGATTTCGCCGAATGCATGGCTTTCGTGATAATCGCTCAAATCGAGTTCGTCAATGACGTTGATCACCTGCCGCAATAAGACGCCGTCTTTCATATATTGGTTGGCGTCTTCGAATGTCGTGCGGACGATCGATTTTTTGATCGGCATATCGGAGGTAATGGCGAGGTTTTTGAGCGTCGGGAACAATGTATTGTTGACGAAATCGAGGAGTTTGTCGCCGGTCATGACGGTTTTGGCGTCTTTATTGGATGCCCAGTTCTGCCAGCGGCATTTTTCGGGGATGATCGATTCGTAGTCATCCTCGTCAACGTCCCAGTCCTGTTCCTTGCTGTCGTAGACCTTGAGGAAGAGCATCCATGCGATTTGTTCAATGCGCTGAGCGTCGCCGTTGATGCCCGCGTCGTTGCGCATGATGTCGCGGAGGCGTTTGATGAAGGTGGTGAGGTTGGTCATGGGGGGATGTCCTATACATGGTGTGATGCCCGTGGGCGTCCGCTGGCGCGTACACCCACGGTTATGACTCGTGCGGCTTCCAGCCGCTGGGGATGTGGCACAGGCTGATGGGGGGCATGGTGTGCGGCTGGAAGCCGCACCAATTATAACCGAGGCAGCCGTAAGGCGGCCTCGGTTATGACGCATATCACGTAAAGCGGCTGGAAGCCGCTCGAAATCAATCCTTGAGGAATAAATCAGTCGTTGGATCCAATCCGTTATCTCGCATGATCTTTTCGTATTCTTCTTGGAATGACTTGCGACAATGGTGTTCCTTCTGGTTTTGTATATATCTATATATTGTATTCTTCATGTTAATACCGTAACTAAATGCTGCATATCCGCTTCCCCAACCGATAAAATCAGGAAATAGCCCAGTTTGCTTTATCCATTTACTTGTTTCTGATTTGAGAACCTGCATGAATTCAGAAATGGCAATTTCCGGTGATATGGATATGAGCATGTGGATATGATTGGGCATACCGCCAATGATGTAGACAAAGGACTTTCGATTTCTGGCGATACCAACCATGTATTCATATAGTTTGGAGGCATGCTCATCCATGATGGCGTTGGTACTGTATTTTGTTCGGAAGATGATATGATATAATAGCGATATGTGACTCATGGGATTTCTCGAATTTTATCGTTCCTAATTCCTAATTGCATAAATCGCCTGTTCCAGTCCCCTGACGGCTTCAAGATATCCAGCTTTGCCGCCAAAGAAGCCGACGATTCGTGCTGATGTACCATATTGATTGAGTGGATCGATTTTGAGTACGCTCATATTCGAGATTTGTGCAATTCCGAAGTCTTTGTATTTTTCGAGCAGGATTTCGAGCACAGCTTTGGCTTCGCCCTGGTATTGGTCGAGAAAATCAGACTTTTGGACGAGAGCTGCGCGTTGTTTGCGCGTGAGTGGTTTTTTGTCGAATGCCAAATGGCAGACGAAATCGAAATCATCGACGTCGGCCATGTTCTGATCGCGCTTGAGTGCTTCGAGATCGATACCGCGTTCACGCAGCATTTCGCGGAGTTTTTCTTTTTTTTCGTCGGCCGTCCAATATTCGATGAAACTTTCGAGCGATGCGAATTCGCCCAGAAGATTGGTCTTTGTATAGTCGATGATGTTTTCCTGGCGCAGGAGCTTGCCGTCGGCATTGTAGACTGACACGGTTTTGTGAATGACTTCGACGCGGCAACCGTCGCGGTCGACGACATGGACTTTGTGCGGTGTCGCTTCGGGATCGTCTTTGCCGTCGCCATTTTTCTCTTTCTTTTGGGGCGTAGGGCTGTCGGGATCGTAGTCCTCGACCTGTTCGATGGGACCGTCCCAGTCGGGGTCGGCAAAGAGCCGCGAAACGCCGCGAAAATCCATGATGTAGAAATGCGTCTTGCCTTCATCGGGACGCAGACGCGTGCCGCGGCCGATCATCTGCTTGAATTCGGTCATCGAGCTGACCATCTGGTCGATCACGATGAGTTTGGTCATCTTGCAGTCTGTTCCGGTCGAGAGCAATTTAGAGGTCGTTGCAATGACGGGATAATGTTCTCCGAGAGAGATAAACGGCTTAATCTTACTTCTTCCGTATTTGTCGCTACCGGTCATGCGGACGATATAGTCGGAATTTTCCTTAACCTTGTCGCGATTATACGCAATCAGAGCTCGGCGTATGCGATCGGCATGTTCTTCGGTCTGGCAGAATACAATGGTTTTGGCCATGCGGTCGGTGTGCTTGAGATATTTAGTAATTTCTTCGGCGACAGCATAATCGCGATCTTCGAGAACGATATTTTTATCATAATCCATATTATTATAGATTCTGTCTTCGATTTCGTCGCCGTCTTTGTCGGTTTGCCCGAGCATGGGACGCCATCCGTCGCTCACATTTAAAACGACATTGATCACCTTGAACGGCGCCAAAAATCCGTCGTCAATGCCTTCGCGCAGACTGTATGTATAAATCGGTTCACCAAAGTAATCGATGTTCGAAATGTATTTGGTTTCTTTGGGCGTCGCCGTCATACCGAGTTGGGCTGCTGACGAGAAATAATCGAGAATCTTACGCCAACTGCTGTCTTTTTTGGCCGAACCTCGGTGACACTCATCCACAATAATGAGATCAAAGAAATCGGGTGCAAACAGCGCAGCCAGTTTCGAAGCTGCATCGTCGCTGTTCTCATCATCGGTGTCATCCGATTCCCGGTCGCTGAGCTGCTGATAGAGCGAAAAATAGACTTCATAAGCCGATATTCTGGCGGTGTCTTTGATGTCTTTGGCAAAATTGATTTTGTGAATGGTTTTGGTGAGCGGTTTAAAATCGCCAGTAATAGTCTGGTCGACGAGATTATTGCGATCGGCGAGATAGAGGACTTTGTGACAGATGCCAGCGCGAAGGAGCCGCCAAACGATTTGGAAGGCGGTATAGGTCTTGCCGGTTCCCGTGGCCATGACGAGGAGAAGGCGTTTTTGGCCGTCTGCGACGGCCTCGACCGTGCGATTGATCGCGATGCGTTGATAATAGCGAGGAGAATTGAACCCCTGGGCTGAATAGTAGGGCTGCTCACGGATGCGATCGACGGCTGGATCGGTTTTTTCTTCGCCGTGATATCGTGCAAACAATTCCTCCGGCGTCGGAAACTCATCCAGCGCCAGCTCTCGCTCGCTGCCCGTCAAAAAATCGTGTTCGATAAAACCATCGCCATTCGAACTGTAGGCAAACGGCAAACCAAGCATTTGTGCGTACATCATCGCCTGCTGGATGCCATCGCCAACCGAATGGTTGTTGTCCTTTGCCTCGACGACTGCAATCGGATGATTCGCACATTGGTACAGCAGATAATCGGCTTTTTTGGGCGCTTCGCGGCTCACCGTATTTCCGCGCAAATTGATGCGGCCGTCGGTGAACTTCACCGCAGTCTCCATCGTGATGCGGTCTTTCCAGCCTTTGGCATGGAGCGCCGGCGTGATGAAATTGAGCTTGATGTCCTCTTCGGACATGAGGTGTTTGGGGAGCATGGGAATTAGGAATTAGGAATTAGGAATTAGGAATTGGAAAATGCGCAATTCGCAATTGGGAAATGCGCGATTTGGGAAGCGAGATATGGGAAGAGAGGGAAGAGAGAGACGTTCCATGGAACGTCTGTACAAAGGGATTGTATAAGGATTTTTGTGTGAAATGAAAAGAAAAAGCCCTGCGTATGGCGCAAGCCATAGCAGGGCAAAAGGGGCGTATTGGCCGAAAGGCCAATAGCCCCGAACGCGGGCCGTGCGAAGCGCAGGCAAGCAGGCCGCGACCTTAGGGTAATGGTGCAGATAAAACGGAATCATAGCATCCGACGATGTCACCATCTTCGCCATTATATTCTATACATGGCAGATGATAATCCGTCATACAGTCTACGAGTTTGACCCACTTGTTGTTTTTGCAAACCTGCAAAATGCTGTTATCAGCGCACAACAGCGCGCCTTCCTGGCACACATCAAATTCGCAGGTGGCTTTATACGTTACTTGCTCAGGGATGGGCGATGATTCAGGCACCATGACGCATTTTTGCGATTTTGCACAGGGGTGTACAGTTATTTTGCCTGCTTCATCGCAGCTAACGATACCTTCTAATGAACAGAATGATGTATTTTTACATGTCGATGAACATTTTGCGGAAACACCTGTGTCCGTCATGCCCATGTGGCAATATTCATTGGGTTCGCATCCCAGATCGGCATTTGTATATAGTCCCTGTTCGCATGATAAAATCGTATTTAAGTCACAAACCAAAGCGCTTCCGTTGCAAACGCCGCCGGCGGTGGCGTTGGGGATGCAGATGCCGCCGACCTTATCGTTGCATACTTCGCTGCGCGAACAGTTTTTGGCAACCTTCCAGGCGCCACCCTCGCAAACCATGCTGTCGTTGCCACGGCATTTGCGTCTTTCGCCGCCGAGTTCATTTACGCCATCATTCTCGCAGCTGCACGCTTTATAATCGCTGGTACATTTGCACCACTCGATGCGTTCGCCGACCTCGCCTTTGGCGGTACAATGATAGAGACCTTCAGACTTGCTGCCGATATATGTACAAACCGGCTCCCCCGGGGTACATTCACATTCTTTGGTGTCGCTGTTGCACGAGAGACCGAGCTGGCACTTCTGGATATTGTCGAGATCCCATGTGCCATCTTCTTTACACGTCATTACGCCGCTTTTGTCCGGGGTACATTCGACATCTTTCGGGGTGCATTTGGTCTGCTTGCACGCCGTGCCTTCGTCGTTGCAGCCATCGGGGCAGAAATAGAGGGGTTCCTCGGGTCTGGTGCCTTCGGCGGTGCAATGGTACATGGCAGCGGACTCGGAATTACCGCCAAAACAGAAATCGGTATCGGGGGTACAGTTTGTTGGTACAGGCAACAGACATTCTTTGCTCAATTCATCGCAAATCGGTTTATCTGAAGGACATTGTTCGGGTTCACTCCACGATTCATTGTCGAGACAGGTTTTAAAGTGGTTATAGTCGGTGCACTTGAAATCACCGACAATGCAGATTTCCGGGATGCATTGTTTTTCTCTGTCGCTGCAAACCGGCTTATCTTCTGGACAATTGCCATTCTGCCACATACCATAGGGATCACAGCTACGGTATTTGTCAGAATCTGTACATTCGAAAGCATCGGGAATGCATTCGGTAGCGCTCTCTACGCATTCAACCGCTCCGGCGTCACAAACAGGTTTGTCGGCGGGACAAGGAACCGGCGCAGCCCATTTGTTGTTTTCACCGCATGTTTTAATGCCTTTGAAATCGTCGGAACACGTGGATTCACCTGTATCACATTCGAATGCATCCTCAACGCATTGCGATACACCACCATAACATTTGGGTTTGTCATTCGGGCAGGGTTCGGTATGCCACTTATGATCATCTCCGCATGTCTTGAGATTTGCTTCGTCTGCGCATTCTTTATTGCCGGGATCGCATTCGTATCCTGCAGGCACACAGCGTCCCAAATCCGAATTGCAATTTGGTTTGTCGGTGGGACATGCTTCGACTTTCCAGTTGTGATCATCGTCACAAATGGCCTGATGCGAGGCATCATCGCATTTGCTCTGACCGGGATCACAACCATCACCAGCGGATTCGCAAAGCCCGGTATCAGCGTTGCAAATGGGTTTGTCTGCAGGGCAGCGCGTGAGATTGTCCCATTCGCCTTTATCGTTGCATGTCAGCGTCGAGCTCAGATCCTCGCTGCACCGCGTTTCTCCTTCAGTACAATTGGTATTATCGACATTAATGACGCGCGATGCACTATCGTTATCGCATCCTGCAGCCAGCACCATTCCACCGATTAAACACATACATACCAATGTTTTTGCGATAATTGCCTTTTCGTTACGACATTTCATCATAGACCTCCTCAAATAAATCCAAATCTTTGATAATGGAATTTCCCCAACAAGCGCATCATACGGACAGTGATGCTGCGATCTGAATATGCTTATTCGTTACGACATCTCATCATAGACCTCCTCAAATGAATCCAAATCTTTGATAATGGAATTTCCCCAACAAGCGCACCATTCGGCAGTGATGCGGTGATCTGAATATGCCTAGGGAAAAAGCGACACGAAATCAAGTCCGCGGCATCAATATTTATTCGTTTTCCGCGCCATCCTCATCCTCATCATTGAGCTTGGGACGCACGGTTTGAGCCACGCGGATAGCCTCGAGTTTTCCGGAGATTTCGACATCGTGTTCGAGCAAACGGTGGCCGCGGTTGAGATCGGTGCGTTCGTTGCGCAAACGCACGACATTGGGCAGGATGCTCAAAGCCTCGAGATCGTTGACTGCCGTGGTATAAATAAGCTGGATCCCCATCGCGCTTGCGAACTGGCGCTGCATATTGATGAACACGGTACGGCTGGCGCGTCCAATCGGGTTGTCCAGAATGAGAACGCTGGTCGGCTGACGGTTCATGCCACGCGTGCGCGCACGCACGTTGGCGAGTGTACAGTAAAGGAGAATGGCGCAAGTGAGCTGCTCGCCGCCGGAGAATCGGGCGGTATCGATGATATCGATGAGGTGCTGTGGCGACGCCGGATCGGGGTTGAGCACGCGCACACTGAACGGACGCGCAATCTGTCGAACGGCGCGCTGAATGAGCTTGACGCCGGTCGGGAGCGTCGTTTCGTCGACGAGCGTATCGACCAGTTCCTGGATGAGTTCGAGGCGATCGCTCTGAGATGTCGATTCTTTCGTCGTGATGCGCAGGAATCGCGAACCACCGATATCCGGGACTTCTTTGGGTACGATGCTCGCGGAATCCGCCAGTTTGAGCAATCGCAAACCATCATCTGCAGCAGTGAGCAGGAATTTGGCCAGCATGCTGCGGTGTTTTTCCATTTCTTCGAGCGTTGCGGTGAGCTCGCGCAAACGAATATTCAGGTGCTCGCGGTATTCAGCTGCCGAGCTTTCGAGCGACTCGGGATCGAGCGATTTGAACTGAGGAATGATGCGGTTTTGAAGCTCGGCAAACTGTTCGTCTTCGACCCACTTGCGGATATTGGCAACCGCCGTTTTGCGGGCGCCATCCAAACCGCTGTGTGCTTCTTTATATTTTTCGAGGCGCAGTTCGAGATCCGAGATGGCATGTCCAATTTCGGCAGGTTCGATATCGGGCAGATCCGTACCTGCAGCTTCTGCCTTGAGGAAATTCGCGTGGCTGCGCTGCACCGAGCTCAAGCGTTCGAGATCCTTTGCAAGCGCTTCGCGCGAATGTCTGGCGCTGGCGATGACGCGTTCGCATTCGCGAATTGCTTCGTCGATGCGTCTGAGTTCGTCAGTTCCGGTGGATGCCTGTTTTTCGTATTTATCGATGAGTTCCTGGGAAATTTTTTTGGCGAGATCGTCGGGAAGCGATGGTTTTCCGGCACCATACCAGGCATTCTGACGCTGCTGACGCATTGATTCACATTTGCTCAGCTCGGCAACCGCTTTTTCTTTGCGCGTCGTCGCAACAGACAACATCT
>CAMKRB010000112.1 GCA_946415045.1 uncultured Myxococcales bacterium | reverse complement strand
CCGACGAAAGTACTAATTGCGCGGCGATTCGCATTTGGGCGAATCAATTTCACACGCATACCAGGCAGGTGTGCTCAGTGTCCCAATATCGGGAAGTGCACTCGGGTATGCGGCGGCCTAACACAAAAGGAGAAAACCATGTCCCACATTTCGATGCGTAAACTGCTCGAGTCCGGCGTTCACTTTGGCCATCAGACAAAGCGCTGGAACCCCAAGATGAAACCCTATATTTATGGTGCCCGCAATGGCATTCATATTGTCGATCTTGGCAAAACCGTTGTTGCATTTGACAAAGCCTATGATTTCGTAGCCAACGTCGTGGCCTCCGGCGCACCGGTGCTGTTTGTCGGCACAAAACGTCAGGCTCAGGATGTGATCGCCGAAGAAGCTGCACGTGCAGGCCAGTTCTTTATTACCGAACGCTGGCTGGGCGGCACGCTCACCAACTGGAAAACGATCCGTTCGTCGATCGAAAAGCTCCGCAATTTCGACCGCATGGCGAGCGACGGCACATTCAGCAAGCTGTCGAAGAAAGAAGTACGCGTGATCGAACGCGAACGCGAGAAACTGGAGAAATCCATTGGTGGTATCAAAGATATGCCGACCCTTCCGGGTGCGCTGTTCATCATCGACAGCGGCAAGGAAGCCATTGCAGTCAACGAAGCCAAGATTCTTGGCATTCCCGTGATTGCCGTCGTCGACACGAACTGTGATCCCGAACCGATCGATTATGTGATTCCGGGCAACGATGACGCCATTCGTTCGATCCGTCTGTTCTCGAGCGCAATTGCCGATGCTTGCATCGAAGGCGCCAAACGCCGTGCTGCCGAAGCCCCCGCAAAAGACGCCCAGTCTGATGCACCCGCAGCCAAGATCCAGCACCGCGGCAAACCCGTCGAAGCCGACAAAGCCGATAAATAATCTGCAGGTTTTCCAGCCCGTGTCCCAAGCGACACGGGCGTTTTTTGATTTTTTTTCGGGGACTGTTTCCCGCTCACATATTGCACATTTGTAAGGAAAATTATGGCCAACATTACAGCTCAGATGGTTAAGGAACTCCGTGAATCAACCGGTGCCGGTATGATGGATTGCAAAAAAGCACTCGTCGAATGTGACGGTGATGCCAAGAAAGCCGCAGAATATCTGCAGGTAAAAGGTCTTGCCAAGGCAGCCAAACGCGGCGGCCGCAAGACAGCCGAAGGTTATGTCGGCGTGTATCGTCATCACGACGGCAAAACGGCCATCCTGGTCGAAGTCAACTGCGAAACCGACTTCGTCGCCCGCACCGAGAATTTCCGTCATTTCTGTGACGAACTCGCACTGCACATCTGCGGTCTGAACCCCCTCGGCGTTCGCCGCGAAGATATCGATGCCTCGATCGTCGAAGATCAGCGCCGCATTGCCACCGAAAAAGCCATCGAAGCCGGTAAACCCGAAGCCATGATTCCCCGCATCGTCGATGGTGCGATGAACAAGTGGTTCTCGGAAATCACCCTTCTGGACCAGATCTGGATGGGCGAAGGCAAAGAAACCGTCGAACAGAAACGCGCCGAACTGTCCGCTCAGACCGGCGAAAACATCCGCATCAACCGTTTTGCCCGCATCGCTGTTGGCGAAAACGTTGCTGCCGATACAGAAGAAGCCGCTGCCGAATAATTCAGACAGGCGAAAGCTGATTTGGGGCTCAGTCCAAAATGGGTTGAGCCCCTTTTTTTGTATTCTGCTCAAATCATGCTAAGATGGATCGACCACGATGCACGGATGATATCGACATCCTGTGCACGAGCATTCATCAAATCAGTTTAGGATGATAAAGCCATGAAACACGTTCTGTATGCAGTCGCCAGCGCGGCGATTCTGTTTGCCGCGACCCCGTCATTTGCACAGAATCCCCCGCCGACCGGCATCGGATACATTCCCGGAATGCCTGTACCACAGGCCAGTCCCGCTCCTGCTGCGGCCAGGACCACATCCAGCCGCACGAACGCATCCCAGAACAAGGACGGCAAGATATCAAAAGTCACGGTTTCGGGACAGCAGTCAGCGAATCCGGCACCAGCCGCAGCACCTGCAGCACCTGCCGGTGCTCCGAAACTCGACGCAGAATACAAAGGCGTCACGCCGTCCAAACGCGACACGCCCGAAAACAGCGCCACATTCACCAAAACCCCGGGCAATCAGCTGTCGTGGATTGGTTTTTTGCCCGAAGACGGCTCGCACAAAGTCTTTGTTCAGACCTCGCAGGCGACCAGCTTTGAACGCATTGCCAGTGCCCCGGATCGCGTCGAAGTGCGCATTTTCAACACCAAACTTGCGGTGTCGAACAACCAGCGCGAGCTGAACATGAAGTATTTTCAGACGCCGTTTTCCCGCGCCAAAGCGGTGAAATCCGGAAAAGATGTGCTGCTCATCGTCGAGCTCAAGGAAGCGACCACATGTGATGTCGTTCAGCACGACAATTTTATCGATATCGTCGCGCATCCGTAGGCCGTCCCAAATCATGCAAAGGCCCGCCGTATGGGCACCATAGGCGGGCCAGGCGAGCGTATGGCAAAGCCATAGCGAGCCCCAAAAAAGACAGAAAATAATAGCGCGCATCGTGCCCGTTCTTGCTTGCCTTAAGACACAGGTGTGATAAATTAGGAATGTTGTGTCTATCGATAAGGGGAACAATGGGCAATCTAGGTAAATATCGAATTGACGGTCTTATCGCTGAAGGCGGTATGGCACGTATTTATCGAGCCAAGACAGAGGGCGTCGGGGGAGTAGAGAAAGTCGTCGCGCTGAAGTGCCTGAAAGAATCGATGAATGCGGACGACAATTTCGTCAAGATGATGCGGGATGAAGCGCGCATCACGGTGCGCATGACGCACAAGAATATCGGCCAGGTGTTTGGCTTTGAGCACGTCGGCGAAACCTATTTTATGGTGATGGAATACGTCGACGGCATTAATCTGGCGGATTTGTGCCAGTATCTTTTCGGGCTGAACCGCGTGTTTCCAATCGAAGCGGCCGTATTTATCGTGATGGAAATATGCTCGGGTCTTTCGTATGCGCACCGCATGACCGACGACAACGGAATGCCGCTGAATATCGTGCATCGCGACGTGAATCCGCAGAATGTGTGCATTTCGAAAGAAGGCGAAGTGAAGCTGATCGACTTTGGCATCGCGAAGGCACAGTCGATATCGAACGAAACACAGGCCGGGACGATCAAGGGCAAATTCAATTACATGAGCCCCGAGCAGGCACGCGGCGAGCGACTTGATCAGCGAACGGATGTTTTTGCACTGGGCGCGATTCTTTATGAGCTTTTGTGTGGTCACATGCTGTATCCGCTCAGCCTGGACGATATGCGGCTGCGGACCAAAACGCGCATGGCCGATTTCGTGCCCATCGAAAGCTATATGCCCGATATTCCGCAGAAACTGCTGATGATTCTGAACAAGGCACTGACGCGGGATATCAACCAGAGATTTGCGACATCGCGCGACTTTTTGCTCGCACTGACCCAGTTTTATCACGATTCGTGCAAGATTTACGACTCGCTGAATCTGTCGATGCTGGTTGCCAAATGCATCGAAAACCGGCACAGAAACGACCGTTCGAATCTGCCCGGAATGAACCGGAATGAGCAGTCCAATCTGCCCGGAATGAACCGGAATGAGCAGTCCAGTCTGCCCGGGATGCCGCGCGTCGCATCCCAGCCGCACCCCGTTCCCGCCAATATTCAGGCAATGGGACAACAGACTGTTGTAACGCCCAACCCCAATCAGCGCCGTTCACAGCCGCTGATGCCGGCCACATCTCCGCTCGACATCAGTTCGGAATTTTCGATGGAATCGAGCGACACCGCAGTGCTCAGTGCCGAAGAAGCTCAGAAACTCGCAGATGTCAACATCACTGACGAATCCAAGACAAACATCTATCAGAAACCCGATTTTTCGAAGGCACCGGAATTCAGCGACATGCCGTCGAGCATCCTGTCGCGAAGCGTCGATCTGAACATCGAAAAGCCCTCCAATCAGGAAACCGTCATCGTCAAACTCGGCCAAAACAACGACGGCCTGTTCAAATCCATCTATCACAGCATCATTTCGATGAACGAGCGTACGCTCATCGTTATCGCACTGATTCTCGCCGTTGCAATGGTCGTCGCCATTGTGTTTCTCGTCAACATCGATTCCCCCAAAGACAATTCCCCAATTTTGCTCGACGGCTATCAGGAGTCTGAATAATCCAGGCAATATGCCTGCGCTCTGTGTTTAGCCATCTGAACATCATCTTCAATCATCATGTCAGAGCACTCGCAGTCAGAATCCATGCAAGCATGGGAACGTGAAATCATCACTGCCGGGACGGGATCGAACATGCCCGTCAATAACAACAGTTTTGCGCCTATCGGCGGCGATATGGGGGATTCGGACGATGATTTTGTGGTGTCCGAAATACCCGCGTATCTGCCCTGCGGCAATGGCGAACATTTGTATCTGCACGTGCAGAAACGCGGAAAATCGACGCTGGATATTGTCAGGTTGCTGCAAAATGCGCTGGACGTAAAAGAATCGGATATCGGCTATGCGGGCAAAAAAGACGCCCACGCGATTACCGAACAATGGCTGAGCGTGCGGACAAACCGCAATGCAGATGATGCACGCGAATTGCTTCGTCCATTTGAATGGCTGAAGATTCTGGAAATATCACGCCATACGAACAAGCTGCGGCTCGGCCATCTCAGGGGCAACCGGTTTGAAGTGAAGCTGTATCACGTCGAAACGCCCGACGAAGCCATAGATGCCGCATGCAGACAAACGATGTCGAACGGATTTATCAATTATTTCGGGCGTCAGAGGTTTGGATTTGGCGGTGCCAATGTGGGGCGCGGCATCGAGATACTGCGGGGCGGAAAAGCACCGCATCAGCTGCGGATTCTGTACGTCAATGCGGTGCAGTCAGCGATATTCAATCTGGCAGCCGGCCGCAGGTTTGAGCAGTCGGGGTTTGACGTATTTGCCGGAGATGTGCTCAAAAAGAAAAATGCCGGCTGCTTTATTTGCGATGATCCCCAGACAGATCAAGCGCGATCGCGTAATGGCGAGGTTTGCGTCACCCTGGCACTTCCCGGAAAGAAAGTGATGCAGGGCCCCGATTTTTCCGAAAACACGGAACCCCGCGCACTGTCCGACTTTATTGAATACTGGAATCTTTGCGACCAGAATAAAACTGAGTTAAAAACAAATTGTTTATCCCGGTTTGCCGACGGTGACCGACGCGAAATGTGGATAAAACCTGAACTGATGTCATTCAGACATACCGATAACCAAAGCGTCACCATAGAATTTTCTCTGCCATCTGGTAGTTACGCAACAGTACTGATGCGCCATTTGTGCGGTCCTTCTTTTAGCCGATGAGGTTTTGATATGGCCCCCCAACCCTCCAAGATACAGAATTATCGCGAACAGATGCCGGTTTTATGCGAAACGTTTGGCCGCGACCAAATGATTTCGATTTTGAAGAAGTACGGATTCGAAGGCATCACACGCAGTCTGGACGGTTACATCCAGAGCGGCTGGATAGAACCTCTGGCCGATGGACGCTTCCACCGCGGTCACGTGCTCGTTCTGATCCGTCTGGCAACCTGCAACCAGATTCCCTTCGAAGCTGGCCTGGCTTCAGAGTACGATTTCGAAGATATCATGGCCCGCCGTGTCAGACTGATCGAGCTCGAATCCAAACATATCCGCGATGATGCGCGCTGCGTCAACACGCTGTATCAATGGCTGTTTTCCAACAACCCGGGCGAGTTTGATGCACTCAGCGCCATGCATGTGAAAGCAGTGATCGAAAGCATGCTGGAGACGATCGATCCAAACGGCTTTTTCGAGAATCTGCGAGTGGAGCCAAGTTCTGAAGACGGCTGTTATCTGCTCGTCAAAGATCTCATCCAGATAATGTCGGATATCGTCAAAGTCGTCACGACAGCTGGTTCCGGATTTCCAACCGTTCAGTATATCTTTGATCGCAAGCGGCAGTATGATGAAATCAGCAAACTGATGATGCCGCTGGATTCGATGTTTCTGGCGACACCGCGCCGCGATATGATGGCCGATGAACGCATGGATTTTATCAATCAGCGCAATCAGCTGCTCATCGACAAAAAATACCAGGAACTCGTCGATCTGTATCTGGGCCACATGGATCTGTTCGAAAGCGAAGTCAAACTGCACGCAAAACTGAGCGTCTGCCTGGGACACATTTATGGCGATCTGCTCAAGGACAACGAAAAAGCTGCAGCCTCGTTTGCCGAAGCGATTGAATACGATCCCTCCAACGAAGCCGCTTTTGGTGAAATCAGCCATCACCTCCGCGAAGCAGGCAAATGGGACGAATTGATCGAGCTGCTCTCCAACCACTGGGATACCATCGATGACCCGCAAAAACGCTGTGCACTGATTCTCGATGCCGCTCAGATTCATGCGTTTAAATGCCAGAATATCAACGAGGCCATCGGTCTTTACGAAAGATGCATGCTCGAGGGATGCCCCGGCAACGACTTCGACAATCTGTATAAAATCATCGCAGGTTTGATGGACGATTTTACAGATCTCGAAAAGATGCGCGCCCTCGTCACACTCACACTGCATATCGTCAATTATCCCCAGTGTGACAAGGTCACTGCGCTTCAGACAAAATTCGACACCTCCGTCGAACCGCTCGCCCGCTGCATGTCGCTGCTCGTCGATGCCGGATGTGAATCCTTCAGAGGCGATCAACCCAAAGCCCTGGATTTGGTGAGGGAAGCTCTTGTCCAATCCCCCACAACCAATCTCATCGATGGCGTTTTACTGCGCATCGCTACACAAATGCGCGCCCCCAACGAATTCAGGGAATCCATCAACGATCTCGAATCCGAAGACCTTTCCTCCGAAGCCCTCTCGGATGCGTGGCTCAAGATCGCCAACGTGCTGGCAAAAGTAAAACATTTCCAGACGCTTGCGCTCGAATATGCCGAAAAATCCGTAGCAGCCAACAACAATAATCTCGCCGCCATCGATCAGAGCTACAAGATCGCACTCAGTGCCGGACTTAAGGAAAAATCATTTGTCTATGCCACTGTCCGCGCAGCACGTACAAAAGACGCCAAAAAACGAGAAGAACTTGAGAATACGTGCGACGAACTCAGGCTGGCCATCAGCGACGACGACAACAAGCTGATGACGGCATACGAATCGCTGTTGCAATTCAACGATGTCAAAGACAAAGCCTCCGACAGCCTGCGCGAACTGATTCTGGGCGTCGATGATCAAAAAGCCATCGACTTTTTGCAGCGCATTGAACCCAGCTGCATGGCCGCTGGTCTGCTGTCGCTCGTCGGTGAACTGTACGAAAGCGTGCTGGAACGCGATATCTCCACAGAACTCAGAAAAGATTTGCTCGAAAAATATCTCGGCATTCTGCTCGGACAGGGCGGCACCATGGACACCGATCGATTCGTCCAGACGCACGCACAACTCTATGCACTCGCGCCATCCGATCGCCTGTACACCATGCTCAAATCGACGCTCAAAACCAATACATCCGCATTCCAGACCTGGACCGGCGCACTCGAAGATGCAGCTGCAAATATCAGCGATCTCCCACGCCTCTCCAAATTGATGACAACGCTCGCCGACTGTTATCAGAACATACTCAAAGATGCCGACAAAACCGCCGATACATACGCCAACCTGCTCAAGAAATCGCCCAATGATGTCGGCTGCTTCAAGAGCTGCTTCGACTGTTTCGAATCCCTCGAACGGTATTTCGAATGCACCGAAATCTGCAAGCACTTCCCCATCGAAACACTCCCACAGGCCGATCAGATCAAATATGCATCCAAATGCCTCGAATACAGCCTGATTCATGGCTACGACGCCAAAGATGCTTCGTCTTTCGTCAGGATCATCAGCAAAAATGACGAGTCCACCCTCCCCGAAATCCTGTCACAAATTATACAAAAGATCGACAATTCAGGCGATTCAGACCAGATTCTGAGCTATCTGCAGCAATTCGAGAATGAAAACACCGGTCTCACATCCTTTGCATTCAAACTCACCCGTGCTCAGCTGCTCATCAAACTGGACCGAAAATCGGATGCAGCCAAACTGCTCGATCGCAAAACCAAAGACGATGCAACCAAACTGGGCCAGATATCGAACGGACGCGCCATCGTGTCACAGCTCGAAGGCTGCAGCGAATTCGACGAAATCAACGGCATCTGGAATTCAACACCCCAGGTTCCGCCCCCCGCCTCCAAAGCGATTCTGCCCCCCTCCCCCGCTCGCCCTGTGCCCCCCGCTGGACAAACGCTCTCCAATTCCGGTGCTCAGCCCAAGATTCATCGTCCCGTTCCCCAACCCGCTATTCCTCGCGCAGATGCGACACCATCGGGTGACAATGCCGTCGTTGCACCTGCTGCAACCGATGAAATCGTCAAACGCTGTGCCGAATCTCCCGAAGCCGACCTTTCTGCCGAAATCAACGCTGAACTTCAGAACCGCCAGCCAGACGACGCTTCCGCTCTGTGCGTTCGCATCGCTTCAACCTACGAAGCCGCCAAAAACTTAACCGAAGCAGAAAACTACTACAAAAAAGCTTTCGGCTATAACCACGCCAGCGAACTCATCGAATTCTACAAGCGATACCGCCAGTTCAAAAAAGCCGTCAAACTCCTCAACTTCAAACTCGCCAAAGTGTCCGGTTCGGCCAAAACACCACTACTCCTCGACCTCGCACTCTCCTACGAACAACTGCGCAAATATCCCGAAGCCATTCAGTCACTCAACGATGTGCTCGAATCCGATAAATCGATCGATAAACCGACCAAAATAGCCGTGCTCAAACAAAAAGCCGCCTATCAGCTCGCCTCCGGAACGCCGGCCGATGCCATCGCAACACTCAAACAGGCAAGTGCCGACGCCGACTTCAAATCCCGCGAGGAAATCGATATCGATACCTGCCTGCTCATGCGCGAATTTGCACCGGATGAGGCCAAAAAATTGCACTCCAAACTCGTCCTGCGCGGCGCAAAATCCGAAAAAATGCAGCTCCTCACACTCTCTTTCGATATCGACGCGCAAAAATTCACCGAAGCAAACAATCGCCTCAACACACTGCTGGCTGCAAACGATACGGCCATCGTCATTTCAGCGATGGAGCAAAAAATCCGCCTCCAGAAAGCTCGCGAGGATACCCCCGACGAAATTCGCAAAACAGCCAACGAACTTCTGGCACTCTCCCCCGAAAATGCCATTGCTAAAGCCGTTCTAAACGCTTGATTTGGCGGGGGGAAATCCCCCCAACGTGGCTATCGCTGCGCGATACGCCACGCCCCCCTTTGCGGGGACACCCCGCAACGCCCCGGTCTTAGGAATGAACCGATTTCTTGCCGCTGTCGCACCCCTGGCCTGGCTTTTATTGTGCGCACAGATACCTTACGAATACTTCGAAATCAAAGAAATCACGCCGCCGGCTGTTTCGTATCGCCAGCCCCGTCCAAATCGATCTGCCCCCGAAGAACTCACCATCGATAACCAGACTCAGGTCGCTGGAAATCTCACGCTTTCCATCGATAACCAGACTCAGGTCGCTGGAAATCTCACGCTTT
>CAMKRB010000111.1 GCA_946415045.1 uncultured Myxococcales bacterium | reverse complement strand
GACTACCCCATTGCAAGATTAAAATATGATGGCGAGGGTGGATTTACGATCGATTCCATCGGTTCGTTTGATGGATTCAATGCGGCAGGTTTGGCGATGAATCCGCATGAATCAAATGAAGCAGGCGAACCCGACAATATCTATGGTTTTTCCAAAGCCGAGACTGCGCAATCGTCTGGGTTGTCGGATGTTTCCTATGGGCGAACATTGAATACAAATGCTTATGTTTACAAGCATCCGACGGATTGTACGCTCGATATCGGCATGTGGGACAGCTCAATTAAAGCCGATGCGCCGCTGTTCTATCCCACGCCGAGACAAGGATTCCATCAGCGCAAGCAATGCCCGGCTCATCGACGTTTTGCGCACCTATCAGGCGCATTCGGCAACCCCGATTGGCGAAGCACTCGCCGATATGTACTACATGCTCGGTCTGGATTCGTCGAATTACAACACCGTCGATAAAGGTCTGGTGGTGCGCAAGGATGTTTCACAACCCAACGATCGCATCATCGACGAAGCCTACGCATGCCGCGATAAAGCGGTGATTCTGATTACCGACGGTACGCCAAACGGCTCGGGTATTTCGGGGGATGATAACGGCAGTGGTCTTGGGCACGGCACCCATATCTGGTACGACGCCGACTGGCTCTATAGCAAATCACAGGCAAGACCCGTCAAAACCTATGTGATTGCTTATGCATTCGGCGACAGCGCCGGCGAAAATATCGAAGATCAGGATCCTGCCGATCCGTCCACGGCTGCATACAAACTCAACATGACCGCGTGGAAAGGCGGCACGTGCCGCAATCCCGTCACGCACAACCCCATCCTGCCTGATGATAAAGATGCCTATGAAGAGATGGTTGGAACCATCGGCGATACAAGACCCAAAGAACAACGCCGGTGTTTTTACAGTGCCGCAAATGGCACGGCGCTGCGCAAGGCCATGGCCGAAGCGTTGTCCGATACGCTGCAGGGCACGGTGTCGAAGACCGCAGTGGCCACGAGTTCGGCGCTCGGTTACGTCAAGAATATCCACGAGGGAAAATATTCGAATGGCTATTACAACGTCTACTCCGGCTATGAAATCACGCCGGGTCTGGTGCGCCGTTCGATATTGCAGCGTGAATCGACGATTTGCAACAGCTCGTCGGGCAAATTCGAAGCCGGAAAACAGCACATGGATTTATCGACGATTTTGTCGTGCCGCCTGAACAAAAACTGCATGAGCCTGAACGAGAATTCCGAGATGACCAGTGCACAGGAACGTAAACAAATCGCCAAGGATATCGCGAACAAACCGGATGTCGGCACGCCCTGCGCATTGCATGGATCCAGCGGCGTGACCGATATCAGCGGCAATGCCAATACCTGTCTCTCAAACCGCTATATTTTTGCCGGCGACTATTCCGAAGATCGATACAAGATCAATCCGGATATCGTTTCGATCAATCCCAAAACCGATCCGGGGTCGACCGATGCCGGTGTGCCCAAAGGCATTGGTTTTGTGAAAAATGCTGCAGGTTCGAACCGCGACGAGAATTATATCATCAACAAAGGCAAGGTCGAGAATATCCACATTAACCAGATGTACAGCAAGGGATCGGCTAACTATGTCCTCAGTCCGTATGAATGCGGTTCGGATTTGGACTGCGTGAAAGAGGGTAAGGAAGGTTACTGCGATTTGGGACGCTGTGTGACGGGTAACGAATACAACAGTGCCACCACTTGTTATGCAGAGCGATATACGAATACCGAGGTGTGTATCGATGGCAAGATTCGCAAGCGTTACACCGGGGATGATGCGTGTGATCATCACTTCAGCGAAGAAGCTGTGGGCGATGCGGCTGAGAAGAAAGGATGCGGTGAAGGATTGGTTTGCCATGCAGGCAAATGTTTGCCTGGTACGGTGATCGGCGGCAATCTCCGCAACTTTATGGCGACGATGCCGCTGGGCACGATTGAATACGCGACGCCGGTGACCGTCGAACCGCCAACCCGCACGGTCAAATCCGCAAATTACCTCAAATTCAGCCAGCAGCGCTGGAACCGCGACAATATGCTTTTGGTGGCAGCCAACGATGGTATGCTTCATGCCTTTATTCTGGGCCAGAATCAGCCGAATTCCAGTGGCTACGAGGTGAACGAGGCCATTCGCGGTGCGACCGGCACGCTCAGGCTTTCGGAAGGCGATGAATTGTGGGCCTTCGTACCCAAAACGACGATGCCGCATCTTGAGCAGCTTCCTCGTTTTGGTCAGCAGACGTTTTTGAATGCGTCGCCCATGGTGATGGATGTGCCCAATCCAAATGATGAATGGCGCACGGTTGCCGTTGGTGCCTTTGGCAACGGTGCGCGCGGTTATTATGCGCTCGATATCACTGATCCGCTCAACCCCGAAATCTTGTGGGAAATCGACAATCAGTGGCAGGCAGCCTCGGTGCCTTCGGTCTATCCCGATATGTCGATTTTCGACAGCGAGGTTTACAGCGACGAATCCGCGCTCATCAACAATATCAAGACTATCAATCCCGGCGACAATATGGGTGGCTTCCCGTTTGCCGATATGGGCTATACCTCTGCCAAGCCATTGATCACGCGTATGCTCGTCAAAAAGACGGTGGGCGAGAATGTGGTATCCAAAGTCGAAACGGTTGCCATTCTGCCCGGTGGATCTCGCAAAGTGCCCAAGGAAGGTGCGGGCGTGCTCTATATCGTTCGCTTGTTCCCCGATCCCGATACAAAGGATTTGCTGATCGCAGCCATCTATACAAAACACGATATTACCAGCGCGCCTGCGGTGTATCCAAGCAACTTCAATTCCATCGCGCAGCGCCTGTATTTCGGCGACAGCAAAGGCAATTTCTATGCGCTTGACGTGAGCAATTTCGAACCCGCCAAGTGGGCCAAAAACAGTTTCCCGACGGGCGTCAATGTCGAAACCGATTCCACAACCAAAGTGAAATACCTCAAACCTTCGTTTGGCTCGGATTGTGGTCATGTGCCCGATGTCTATAAGGCGATCACCTACAAACCTGCGGTGTCGCTCTATAACAACGGCATCCATCCCACGATTCAGATCGTGTATGGTACCGGCGATAATTCCGATTTGACCACGACGACGGCAGAACACAACTACGTCGCAAAATTCTTCGATGTCTACGAGGGAACGAGCGGTTATCAGCTCAATCCGGCCACGGGGCTGAGTGAACCTGCACAGCTTTATGTCTTCAACCAGCCCAGCGGGTTGAATGAAGGAACCAAGACTGTGACGAGCAATGCGTGCAATAGTTCGTCAACCAGTTTCGATGTCGTTGTACGTCCGCCAAGTGATCCCGGCAGTGACAAAAAGAAGGAACCGTTCCCCGCAGCCCAGAAGATGAGCGGCAGTGCGCTTACCTACGACTTCGATTCCTATTTCCCAACCTATATCTCGAATACCAGTTCAAAGGGCGATTACGATAAACTCTGCGAAGTCGGCAATGCAGCCATCTTCAAGATGAACTCTACACATCCCAAACACAGCCACATTCCTACTGGTTCCGTCCAGAACAACGAAAACAACAGCGATATCATGGCCAAGCTCAATTCCAACGGCTATATCACGCTCAATGAGGGCACCAAGATTTATGGCCTCGAAGTGAGCTCGCAGCAGATGTGCATTGGTACAAATCACACAGAAATTGCGGCACCGCGGCTCATCGCTCAGACCGGTGTGAGCGCAGCCGATTTGAATGCCAGCGACAAGCACAACGAACTCAACGATTCGAGCACGGATATCGCCAATTTCGCGCTCAACCTCGATGCCATCGCGCCCAGTGTCCGACCGGTGTCGTGGGCGAGCGTCTATGAATAGTGAATAGTGAATAGCGTCGCGATACTGGGGCGACCCCGTGTGGTCGCCCGTGCGAGCGTGACCCCATAAAATTAGTCTCGCCACGCAGTGGCGACACCGCCAGCGCCCTGAATGGGCGCAATGTCACAGCCCGGGGTGAACCCCCGGGAGTGGCGACCCCGGGAAAACTTTTATCCAGCCAATCCCCGTATTTATGTAAGACATCTGCATACATCCATGCTATAATCATTTGCCCATTTCGGGTTTGTTTTAGTTTTTACAGGAAATGATTATGGCAGAAGACAAGCAACCACAGGATTTTGACGATACCAGAGACGGGGAATCGCAAGAGATATCTGAAGAATCTGATGAAAACAAAGCGCCTGAAGAATCGGAATCCTCAGCAGAAGATGCGGAGGAAGAGGAGGAACAGGAGAAAACGCCGCAATCAGTTGGCGAAGCGATAAGGGACACGCTGGATACATTCAAAGCGTTTGTGCATGCGCCGCGCGAAATCATCGGCATCAACATCATCAACATATTTGAGGGAATGGCCTATTTTGGCATCCTGACATATCTGATGGTGTTTATGACAAAGAACGTGCTCGTGACCGATGCGCCCTATGTCGATATCAAAAATATTGAAGGTACATCGCAGTTTATGGCGTGTCTGCAGCCCGACAACTTCGGTGGCTGCGTCGATGTTCATGCGGGTTGGATCGTCAGCGGCTTTTTGATGCTGATCACCTTCTCGCAGCTGTTTCTGGGCGGATGGAGCGATAAACTCGGCCCCAAAAAAATGCTGGGTGTTTCTATCTTTATTCTGCTCATTTCCCGCACCGTGATGGGATTTTCCGAAATGCTGTTTGGTCCGCTGGGCACCGGCATCAACTCCGTATTCTTTATGGTGGTTGCTTTATGCCTGATGTTTGCGGCGCTCGCCTACGGCGTATTCAATCCTGCGGTCTATTCTCTCACGCGCATGTATTCCGATAAAAAGACATCAGCGGTATCCTATGCCATGCTTTATGCCGGCATGAATCTTGGTGCATTTATCATCGGTTTGCTGTTGCCGCATATCCGTCGTTTTGCCGGCGATACCGTGATGGATGCCAATACATTTGCTTCGGGACATGCATTTGCCGCCATACAGCGTCTGATCCCCGGATTCCAGCCCAGAGTTGTGCTCGAAGAAGGTGTGATGAAAGGCACGAATGGCATTTCCGGTGCACTGATCTTTATCGCCGGTATTATGGTGATTGTTTTTGTGCTTTATGTCTTATTCATTGGCCGTTCCAAGACGAAGCCACTGGTCGATCCGACCAAAGACAACAAGGGCAATAAAAAGCAACAGTCCAATCTTTCGTTCATTGAGCGTTTAAAGCAGCACCCGCTGGCGGATGCCAAATTCGATTTCTTCATCTTTATTCTGATCCCGGTTCAGACGTTGTTTGCCTATCAGAACATATTGATTCCGACCTATCTGGAGCGCAGTTATCGTGCATTTCCGACGATTTCGGACAATTACGAAACATTCAGCAATCTCAATCCTCTCATCGTCTTTATTTGTGCACCGATTATTGCGGCGCTCACGGCGCGCCAGAATGTCTACAAGATGATGATCGTTGGTACGATTGTGATGGCATTGCCGACGTTCCTGCTCAGTTTGGGGACGACGCCGGTTTTGTTCCTTACCTACATTCTCATCGGTTCGATTGGTGAGTCGATTTGGCAGCCCAGATTTTTGCAGCACGTCACGCAGATTGCGCCAAAAGAAAAGATGGGTGCTTACGTCGGCATCGCAAATCTCCCGTGGTTCCTCACCAAATTTATCGTTGGTCTGTATGTCGGTTTCTTCATTCAGGGTTATATCCCCGATCCCGACAAATATCCCAATGCCATTCAGAATCCGCAGGAGATGTGGTTCATCTTTGCATGTATAGCCATTATTTCACCGGTTGCCTTGTTCCTGGCACGAAAATGGTGCAATGTCCAGAATCCGGATGAAGCGAAGAAAGCGAAAGCATAAAGCGTTTCTCTGTTTTAATCCCCCGGCGTTGCCGGGGGCTATGGAAACGTTGGCGGCGTATCATCAAAAAAAACGCCCGCGTATCGCAGATAGCGGGCGAGTGAGCCGTATGGGCGACCAGATGTCGCCCATAGGCGAGCCTACATCAAAATCATTTGAATTCGATGCTGCCGACGCTGACTTTATCTTTGGCTTTTTCGAGGCGCAGGCTGAGAATCTGGCTGGTTTCGTTTTCGCGGGCCCAGTTGCTGAATACCGTGACGGTGACGGTGACGGGGCCTGTGAGGCTTTGCTGATGCGAGGCAAAGTAGTTGGTCATGATTTTGTACACGCCTTTGGGCGCGGATTTGTGCATGAATTCTTCGGGGCCGTAGCCGGTGGTGACGTCGAAGCTGAGCAGACCGCCGGTTTGTGAGCGCTGGTGCTGATAGAAAACTTCTTCGCCGCTGGGTTCGAGCACGTGGAGATCGATGTCGGTGTTGTCGGCGTCCCACATGAGAACGATGCGCAGGTCGGTATCGAGATTTTTGCGATAGAAGCTGTCGATTTCGGGGATTTTGGGCGCGCCGTCGGGCCATTTCTGCTGTTCGCTCCATGATGCCAGCGCGTTGAATTCTTCGAGCGCAACGAGCGAAGTCCAGCGTGCATCGCGGCGTTCCCAGGGCTCGAAAGCGGCTTTTTTGAAGTTTTCGAGGGCCTCGGTCACGTCGGCGGCGCTGTGGTTTTTCTTTGCGCGAATCGTGAGTGTGAGCGCCAGATCGCGGTATGAAACGGCTTCATCGGGACGCAGTTTGATAATTTTGCGCAGGATGCGAATCGACTCGTCGAGTTCGCCGGCCTCGCGCAGACGCCATGCGTAGACGCGCAGCAACGATGTATCTTCCAGCTTGAGTTCCGATAAGTTGGATAGTATTCGAATCGCGATTGTGTTCATATTTTCTTTGAAGAAAAATCCTGCACAATCGAGGTAAAATGCGGGGCTGGCGCTGTATTTGGCGCGTTGTTTGATATATTCTCGGAAAAGCGAATCGGCGTCTTTGAATATCTTTTGTGCGTCTTTAAGTGCGGTCAGATAGGGCGTTTGCGGGTCCCAGGCCTTGATGGAGATGGTGGCCTGAGCGCCTTTGGGGGCGGGATTTGGTTCATCCGGCATTGTGCGTTCCACGCTTCGTTCGCAGCATTCGCAACTTATCACCTCGGCGTCTTCAAACATCATTTCCCGAGCGGGTTCACGGCGGGCTCCGCGGCGAGCGCCTCCGGCAGCTGCCATCGGTACGGAATTGCGAGCACCTCCAAATGCGCCCGAAACGGCATTCCGGACGTTGCGCGCCATCGACATGGCAGCATCACCCACGGCTGCGACTGCACCGAGCAAACCGCCTGCCGGCGCATCTTCATCATCAAATACGCCGCTTTTAATAAATTTTGTTTTTGGAATCGGGTTTTCCCACCAGTCCATGCGGGCTTGCCACAATCCCTTCAGTTCGTTTATCCATTGTTCTTTTTTGCGCGCTTTTTCGGCTTCTTTTTGCGCACTCGACGGATGATGCTTTAACCACTGTTCGTGGATATCTTTGAGCAATTCGGGGGGCTCGATATCGTATTCAAGCCACTGTTCGAGGCGTTCGAACACGATCATGCTCGACACCGGACTCACGATGTTAAAATGGCGTCCCAAAGCCAGCAGTTCTTCGCGGTTGTCTTCGGCATTTGCAGACAGTTCCTCGATTCGCCGCGCAGCCCATGCGGATGCAATCGCATTGCCGTCGCGGGCTTTATCCATTTTTACGGTGAATTCACGGCCGTCAGATAAAATAATGCTGATTTCGTCGAGTTCTGACTGCATGCGTCCCAAAACCGTGATGCGGCCTTCGGCAGGCAAACCAAAGCCTTCGATATTTAATAAGCCCAGCCCGTGAACTGCCGAAACGACGGGTTTGGGCTGCAGAATTTCTTTCATCACATCGTCGATGGGCAGCCCCAGATTTACGACGCGCCCTCCGCAAAGCCGCTTTAATACTGCGATATCGCGTTTGGCACCTGAAACAAATCCAATCGTATTCGAGGCGAATTCCGGCAATTTGCCCGAAAATGTATCCAGACCATCCGAGAAAATCAGCGTCGGGCCGTCGAATGATTGCGATGCGATTGCCGAAAGACTGTCCAGATTCGTGCCGCCATCAAAAGCGATTTGTTTAATCGCATCTATTAATGCCGATTTGGCCGTATATTTTTGGACGTCTTCGACATCATTTCTGAATATATACATTTAGTCCGGCATCGATATCGGCTGCAGAACGGCTTCCCGAAGCATCCCACAGAATGCGCCAGTTTTTGGGAATTTGTATATCTGTTTTTGAAGATACTTTTTCTACAAATGCGCTTGCCGAAAAATAGATATCGCCATCGCATTTTTCTATACAACCCGAAGTCGGCGCAAGTGCGGGCAGACCAACGATTAAATGATCTTCTGGCTTGACGTCGGTTTCGTGTGATTCGACCTGCCATACGGCCTGCGCCTGCTCAAATCGACGGTCGCCCAATCCACCCAATATTGGCGCTGCAGCCCCGGGCATTTCTACAGAAATCGATACATCGCGTTTGGATAGTTTGTGCTGGGGCATTGGTAAAAACAGCGCTGCATCTCCGTTGGCTGCGGTTGTAACCGGCGTTGTATAAATCACGCGGATGCGGCGTGAACCATGTGCTGGAATCGGATAAATCCGCGTGCGATACACATTGCCTTTCACCTGTTCAACCAGACCAGGGTCAATGCCTTTCTTCACCTCGTTTTCAAATGCTATCCGTGCTTTTTCCTTTTCGACGACACGGCCATCAACCATCACGCCGTTGACATCGATCGCATAGCCGCAAATCACCGCGCCATCGGGCAGCGGGAATTCCAGTTCGCCCTCCAGTACTCGCCCGTTTGCATTCGCCAGCGTAAACTCTGTACAAACCCTCGCAAACAGGCTTTTGACCTTCACTTCCACCGAATATTCGCCAATTGCCGGCGCTGTTTCTTCGTGGCTCAAATTTACCACATCCACATGCACGACAGGAATAATCTCTATGATTTGCCTTAACTGCTCGAGGTGATCATCCATTGCACAAATCCTTATGTTTGGGGTTGAATGCGCGACGCACAGCCGCATTCGTACTGTAATGGTTTCACAAGGATTTGTCTTTGGTTTTTTTGTGATATACGGCGGCCGCGTTGTGATTATTCAGCCCTGGACTTGAATTTATGCGTGATACGTGTATCTACGCAGAACCAGTATTATGGCCGCAGGCCGTCGTGATGAGCTAACGACTATCCCGCCAACACGATGTTAATCACAATTTATCGTACTTTTCGCGCGAACCACGGGCTTTTTCGACCGGGTACTTGCGCTCGTTGCGTTCGATTTTATCGTCAAAAGCCTCCCCAAGATCGATGCCGGCCTGTGTACAGAAATTGACCAGGCAAATCAGGACATCAGCGGCTTCTTCGGCGATATGCGGACGCTTGTCATCGGGGATGCTTTCGCCGTCTTTGACCCACAAAAAGCACTCGAGCAGTTCTGCGGCTTCGGTCGAAAGCGCCATAGCGAGGTTGCGCGGACAATGGAACTGATCCCAGTCCCGCGCCTGATTGAATGCTTTGAGCCGTTCGGCGATTTGTTTCAGATCGTTCATAATGCTTTTAATATAATAGTTGATTAATCAAATCCATGTTTTCATATTTGCGCTGCACCAAAGCATTACGGCCGCAGGCCGTCATGATTGGCTATGTAATCCCCCGCCGACACGATGTCGGCGGGGCGACGCAACAACGCCATGGATGGCGTTTTAGCGTCGCACTAAAG
>CAMKRB010000110.1 GCA_946415045.1 uncultured Myxococcales bacterium | reverse complement strand
ATCAGGCGCAATTTCTGTGGCAGCCGGCATATCTGTGGTCGATTGGGCGGCCTCCGTCTTATCTTCATTTGCCGAATCAGGCGCAATTTCTGTGGCAGCCGCCATATCCGTGGTCGATTTGTCGGTTTCCGTTTCATCTTCATTTGCCGAATCAGGCGCAATTTCTGTGGCAGCCGGCATATCTGTGGTCGATTGGGCGGCCTCCATTTCGATAGACTGCGTGAGATAACGCGATTCATCCGGATGTGTGATGGCTCTTTTGCGTTTGATGATCCACTTGATGATCAGCCGCACGTCCTTGGCTCGCATGATCCCGAACGCCAAAATACCGTAGAGCATGGCCTGTTTGAGAAACATGAGATAGAACTCGGACAAATCGCTCCAGTTGGCATCGTGATACAAATAAACCTGCAGCGACTGCAAAAAAGGCGTGAGCGGAATCCATGTGGCCAGCGCATGGATATACCATGGCATCATTTCGAGGGGCCAGGTGAGCCCCGAAAACATAACCGACAGCATCCCCACAAGGCAGGACGCCGACATTGCAACCGGCAGCGGCAGGACGAGATGAAAATCGGCATAGAGCAGCTGCGTGAGCACAATGAAGATGACGAGCGCACTCATCGCCATCAGCGGTGTTGCCTGCAAAACGATATCGACGCGCGGCAATCCCCATTGATAAAGGATACTGCCGCCGATGACGGCCATCAGAAAAACGGCACACAAGCGTCCCAGATAATACCAGCGTCTGCGGATGACGTGTTTTTTAATTGTATCAGAAAGCGGCACCTGGAATGTCGCCGCAGTCATGAGAATCACGAACAGGCTGAGATTAAAGAACAGAAAGACTGGGAGCAGATAATCGGAATAACTGGTGAGCGCATTGAACGGGCGATCGACGTCGAGATTGATAGGCTGAAGTGCCCCCATGAGCTCGAAATCCGGCAGACCAGCTTTTTGCAGCGTGACCATAGCAATACCGACAGATGTCGATTTGACCACGGTCTGAATGGCCTTGTCGGCGTTTTTGGCGACCAGAATGTTGGATCCATCGATATAGGCAACGACGTATCCACCCGATTGTGTTTTAACTGCAACAGACAGTCCGCTTGGAATGTACACGACTGCGGCAGCCTCACCACTTTCGAGCACGTCCCTGGCCTGTTCGGGGGTATCCAGCGTACCCAGCACTTTCAAATCCTGACCGGCAGCCAGAAAAGTGCGCATCATGCGGCTGATGGTACTGTTATCGTGATCGACGACGTAAACAGGGATTTCTGTGACAACGCGGGCATTATACAACGCGGTCAGCAAAAGACATGCGCCGACAATCAGCACGACCATCATAAAGAATTTAGGCCGTCTAAATATTATTGTTAAGAAATCGACGAACCCTTTGAGCAGGTACATTTTACCATCTCGCCGTCATACCGGGTCGCAGTCCTTCGACCGGAGACTGGGGACGAAGTTTGACCTCGAAGCTTTTGAGATCAAATCGGTCGCGATCTGAGGTCGCGCGCCATGTCGCGAAATCGGCCATAGCCGAGATATTGTAAACGACCATGGGGATTTTTTTGTCGAGTGCAGGTACGTCAATTTCGACGACATCCCCTTCCCTGATATTTTTGAGACGATCCTCGCGAATCGCAAAGCTGGCCCACATATCATCCATTTTGACGATGGTAATGATGGGATATCCGGTGTTGCAAAGCTCACCTTCGTGAATGACGATCTTGGAAACCACGCCATCTACCGGCGCAGATTGTACGCGTTCTTTCTGATAGATTTTGATTTCTGTGGCGACGCTTTCACCTTTGGAGACGAGTGCTTCAAGCGCCTGGATTTCCTCGGCTCTGGCACCTTTGTTCAGCGCATCGAGTTTGGCCTGCGCCATTTCCTGCTGGTTGGTAGCGACCATATATTTGGCATAGACTTCGTCAAATTTCGCCTGAGGAATGGCCTTTTCGTCGAGCAGTTTCTGGGTTCGGTCGAGCATTTTTTTCATCACATCGACCTGGGTTTTAGCCATTTCGACCTGATTTGCAGCGGCAGATTTTTCCTGAGGCCGCACGCCTTTTTTGGCGAGCGTGAGCTGCGCCTTGGCTGCACTGATGGCCGAAGTTGCCTGTTCAAGTTTCGCGTCGAGTTCTGCAAGATTGAGCTCAGCCAAAACATCGCCGACGTGCACCTGCTGGCCTTCCTGTACATAAAGTTTCTCGATACGGCCGGGCACTTTGCTCGCGACATCGATTTCGGTCGCGTTAATCAATCCGGTAATTTGCTGCGAACCAGAAGTGCGCTGAGTCACGGTGAGCTTGTGGAAATTTTCCTCGTTGCAACTAACCGAAACAAAGAGCGCCAAAAGCGATACAAATGCGCAACAAATGAAACCTAATTTTCTTTTATAAACACACATAACCATACAAACGACTCTAAAACATCGTAACAAAAGACGAAAGTCAAGGTGTTCCACGATGGGAATCGCCCAATGATGGTGTATGTTTATGTGTGTTAAAAGTCAAGCATCAGATTCAATTGAGCCTGGATGCATCCTGATTATTTGCCAAGTTGCTCAGAAATCGCATTCAGCATGATCTTTCTGTTGTTCCGGACGAGCGCCTTTTGCATGATCTGCTGGGATGAAGTATCTACGGAATCGTCGGGGGCAGCAGATTCGCGGGCATAGAGTGCGCAGGTGAGCAAGTGGCTGTGCACCATGGTCTGGAACAATTCGAAAGTCTCGTCGCTGATGGTCGGAGCATTCGTTTTTTTGGCATTCTGGAGAATAATTTTTTTGATATGAGCAAAGATGGCATTTGTGGTCTCAAGGATTCGCGGCCCATGAATGGTCGGAGCCATCACTTCCCAGGCCCACAAACGCGTAAAGTCCTCGTAATACTCAAGCACATCCAAAGCTTTTTGATAAACATCGATCAGATTGGTGTAGTGACCATCTTCGGGAAGTGCTTCGTGCAGAATGTTCAGCAATTTATTGGATACATTGCTAAGAACAGCTAGATAGAGGCCTTCTTTTGTATGGCTGTATTCATACACCATACGCTTGTTCAAATTGGCGGTGGTTGCGATGGCGTCCACTCTGGACCCATAGTAGCCCAATGCCGAAAACTGTTTACAAGCGGCCTGTAAAATTCTGTCTTCATACCTGTTACGATCTGTCATTTTTTACCTCTCTTTCATCTCAAGGCTGTTTCATCAATTGTTGGCGATTCGCCAGTGCTTAATAAGAGTTCTGCATACGCAATCAAGATATCAATGCGTGCCTTAACCTCGTCAGCGCGTGCAGCAGCATGTCTTGTTTCGGCCGTTAATACATCGGTGCTCACCGATTCGCCCTGCTCGAATTTTGCTGTAATGGTTCTTAAATTCTCTTCCGCGAGGATGACGGCTTGCTGAGTAAGTTCCAGACGTTCGGTCGCAGTCTGCAACGCAAGGTATTTCTGCCCGACTTCAAGCTCAATCAACGCTCTTGCTTCCTCTCCTTTCGACACCATCTCATCTTTTTCGAGCGATGCCATTTTTGATTCGTAATAGTGACCGAGTCCGTCGAATAGGGTCCAGGTCATCCCAAGTCCGACGAACACCTGGTTTTTGGGTTTTAGAATTTCCAGCCCATAACCATACTGATAATGACCAATGAGGACGATTTGAGGCACGTAATCGAGAAGCGCCATTTTTTGTTTTCGTTCGGCAGCTTCCTGTCCGAGTTCAATTCGCTCGAGCTCGGTGCGTTGTTTCATTGCGCGTTCCTGATAGGATTCCAGCGAATCCATCTGGATACTGAACGTGTCGCGCGGCATATTGAGCGCACGGACTTCTGTGCCACGTTCCATCGACATCACCTGGGCGAGTTAGATCCCGGCCAGCCTTGTGCTGTTTTTTGCCTCAACGACATTCTGTTTGGCTTTGAGCTGTTCCACCTGTGCGGTAAGCACATCATTGTGAGAAATCATGCCGACCGACTCGTATTTCTGAGCGAGAGCGACATGAGCTTCAATAGTGGCGAGCGCTTCTTCAGCGACCTCGCACATCAGCTGCGCATAGACCAGTTTGAGGTAGACCTGGGTGACCTCGAACTGCACAGCCAATGCTTTTCCGCGCCTTTCGGCGTCGACATTGTCAATGCCCACCTGCGCCAGTTCCTGCGCCTGGTAGACCTTGAAAAGCGGTGTAATCGGCATGGTCAGCGTCGCACCGAACGTAAACGTCAAATCATCTTTGAGCGTTATCGACGACGGAATCAGGTCGCTGATTGGCTGCACAAACGAATTGAACGTCGGCCGCAAAGGCTCGACGATTTCGTGCAGCAATTTCTGTCCTTCCTCACTGATCCCCAGTGAATCCATGGCATTGTCGACCGACTGATCCATCGCAGCGCGAAGTTTTTCCTTATTGACGACCTCAATTTTCGACTCGTCTGACCACAGCATAAACGTCGAACTCAGCGACAAAACCGGCCACCAGTGCGACTGCGCGACTTTCTTTTGCGCCACCGCGCTCTCCATTCTGGCGTCATACTGCGTCCATACCTGCGCATTTTTCTGAGCGATTTCTACCGCATCCGCAAGCGACAGCTCCCTGACATCACCAGCATAAGCTGTTCCCGATATCGTTATAATTAGTATGAATATTAGTACAAAACCTGTTCGCATGGTAACCGACCGTAAGACTTAGAAACACACATAACCGTTACCCACGGCATGCTTTAGCACACCCCCAGATATACTTAAAGTGTTAAGTGCTCATTTTTTTTATTTATTTTTTTTTCGGCGTTTTTCGAACATTTAATCTCCACTGCAAATAAATAAAATAATAACATTCATATAAAAATAGTTTTAAAAATATAGATACATAAATTTTCACCTACGTCGTTGTTTTTATTCGTTTTTTAGACGACATGCAACCGGTGGTGAGATTGTTTTCACACCAAATGCAAATGCAATACAGTTTAAGATTATCGATTATCTGGCCGGGCTGATAAAAACGCGCAGTTCATCACGCGTTGTTCCCGGCCATAGAGCTTGCGGCTGTGCATTTTCACAGCTGCGATCGTCAAACAGGGTCTCATTTTAGGCTTTGTTTTACGATCGCGGATATGAAAAAGTAAGGTTGTCTGCTTTGCGGCCACGAGCAATGAGCAATGAGCAATGAGACACGAGTGCGCATTTGACAACTCGACGCTCGATGCCCGGCGCTCTTTGCCAGTATCTCACACGAATCAGGGTAACGCTATATCCACACTGGTTAAACATGGTCTCATTTTATATGTAGCGGGCGGCCTATGGATTTCATCCATACGGCCGCCCCGCGCGGCTATGCGTTGCATACGCCGCGCTTTATCATGCCGGGCGCGCCATAGGCGCGCCCGGTCATTCTTTTTCCCCTTCACATCCTTGCGCTTTGCGATTGATGCCGCTATTCTGTAGATGTTTTTTTGTGCGGACGGGGATGTTTTATGCCAGCAAGATATCAAAGAATCATCATTATTATGGGTGCATGTCTGTGGATGGCCACAGTGGCGAACGGTTGCGTTAAAGATAAGGACAACGGCACAAAAGTGGTCGATTATTGCCCCGACAACCCGAACAAAACGCACCCCGGCGTGTGCGGATGCGATACCGACGATATTATTGATGCATATACCGGCCTTTATACCTGCAACCAAATCGACCTGTGCCCCAACGACCCGCAAAAGACCGACCCCGGCATCTGCGGATGCGGCGTGGCAGATACCATGGGCAATAACGGTCTGGCGCTCTGTCTGATGCAGAATATCGATTTGTGTCCAAACGACCCCACCAAAACCCTCCCCGGCATCTGCGGATGCGGCGTTCCTGATACGCTCGATCCGACCACAGGTGTGCCCAACTGCCTGTCGGAACAAATCGATCTTTGCCCCGACGACGAAACCAAAACCCTGCCCGGTGTTTGCGGTTGCGGCACCCCCGACAGCATCGATCCCGAAACCGGCATCCCCACATGCACACTCGAAGACCTCGATTTCTGCCCCGATGATCCCAAAAAGACCCGCCCGGGCATCTGCGGATGCGGCAATTCCGATGTCGATTCCGACGGCGACGGATTTTACGATTGTCAGGACGATTGCCCCATGGATGACGCCAAAGTCACCCCCGGCACCTGCGGCTGTGATGTGCCCGATTCGAACGAAAACCTCGCCGACGACGACAGCGATCACGTCCCCAATTGTCTGGATTATTGTTCACAAAATCCCTGGAAAAGCACCAACGACGGATGCGGATGCCAACAGCTCAAATATGAACTGTACGGCGTATCGGGATGCGCCCAGATCATTGAAACAGCAAGCGATTTCATCACATTCCGCGACAACTGGAACGAGGGCATTGCCGAACCCAATAAATCCGGAGACGCTTATATTCTCGTGCAGGATATCAATCTTGGCGACGTGCTTACGCCAGGCGATGCCGCACAGTGGATTCCTGTCGGCACCGAACAAAACCCATTCAACGGGCTGTTTATTGGCAATAATCACAAGATACATGCAGTCCGCATTGCCGGCATGCAGCAGGAAACCCTCACACTCGGACAGATTTCGTCGGCCAATATGGCGCTGTTTGGCTACACATCCAATGCAAGCTTCTATGATCTCCGGCTGGAACTGGTCGTGAAAGGCAGTGAAACAGTCGCCAGTCTGGTGGCAATTGCCAATGCAACCACCCTTAACAATGTATCAGCACGCGGGGAAGTTTATGGCGACAATATCGTCGGCGGCATCGTTGCCGACGCTTATGGAGCCACCATCGAATACGTCAACAGCGCCGTCCACATCACTGCATCGGGCGATATTGCAGGTGGCGTTGTTGGTCAGTCGACCAAAAGCGTCATCAAATCGGCGGGGGCAAGCGGCAAGATAACCGCCATGCAGAATGCAGGCGGTTTGATTGGCACGGCATTGCAAACGACCATCATCAACGCCCAGGCATCGGGCACTGTGACCGGAGCCTCATTCACCGGCGGGCTCATCGGATCGATGGTGACATCGAAGCTCTATAACGCCTTTACGACGACCAAACTCACCTGCTATGAAGCACCATGCGCATTGCTCGTCGCAAACGTCAGCGACAGTTCGACGATTAAGAACGTCTATACCACGGGTCTGCTCGAAAATCTGATTCCACCCAATACGACAGATCCTCCCCTCCATCCGTCCCCCGAACCTTCCTACGACGAGGATGATCCCGAGAATCCCGGCGAAGGCGGCTCAAACAATGACCCCGGCACCCCCATCACCGGCACGGAACCAGCGGATGGTGAAGACTGCGAAGACAGCGAAGACGAAAACTGTGGGGACCAAAACGAACCGGACTTTCCTTATGCCGGCAACACCGGTGCGTACAGCGCGGATATCGACACCGCAGCACTCATCGCCGCATTCAGCAGCAACAACAATACGGTCGACATGCTCTACTACTGGCAGCTCGCCGATCTCAATGCAGTCCCGGATGCATGTCTCGATATGCCAATGGTTTCCGCGCCGCAAAGCTTCGTCTACACGAATCTGAGACCCTACATCGATTCCAATTCGACCACGCTGCTGCTCACCAAACTGAACAGCAACCTGTCGTGTACCAATGGTCTGTGCATTCTTGACAGCGAGCAATGCCAGCAATGGATTACGCGATATGTCACCATCGAGATTCCCGGCACCGATCACAAGACGATGAGCGTCAATCTGCCCGTGCTCGATCTGCCAAGTCTGTAATCTCCCGAATTACAGGGCTGCCACATTTAGAAAATGTATAATGAAGGCCATAGGCGTTCTATATCAATAGCCCCAGGTTGGAGCCGCAGGCAACTACCGGGGGATCAGAGCTTGACCTTAATCCTTAGAACCCCAGCGGTGTTCAATATTGAACGCCTATGGCGTTCCTCTTTGGGGGCATTCACCATCCCCCGGCATTGCCGGGGGCTATTGATATTCAAGCCCTAACGGGCTTGAACAAAACCATGCCCAAAGTAAATGCGGTATCCCTGTCCCGAATTACCCCAATGCTTTGCCAAAAATATACTTCGTGGTACAAACTACATCCGTCTGGTACGAGTGAAGTATCAGACGGTTTTTTTTATATTTATGAGCCCGGGTGCAGATACACAGCAGACGACATCATGCAAACAAAGACCAGCACATGAAAATCTGGTGTCTGTAACGCACAGAATGATTGCCGATCATCCGCATTCGAGGGCCTTTCATAAACACCCAAAGCAGGACGCTTAATATGAGACAATGGATTGTTCCAATCGCGCTGATAAGCTTGTTGTCAGCTTGTTCTGCCCAAAAGACAGAACCATCGGACGCCGCCAATCCCGCCGGCATCGCAGCAAATGCAGTGGATCCCCAGGTGAAGCACCGCGAAGACGTCGGCATATTTGTAAAAAACAATTCAGGCAGTCTGGCATCATTTGCCATGAAGTTCGCGAAATCAGACGATTTGGTGCGAGAGATCGAAAAGATAGTCAAAGCCCAGCCAGACAGCACAGCGAAGATTAAAGCCGATGACGATGGCTGGAAAGCACCGTCATTTCTGCAGCCCGAGGGGCTGAATGAGATCTACCAGGCACGCCGGTTTGCCCCCATTTTTGTAAACAACAGCAAGCTGACAAGCGAGATCGATCCGTTGGTCACCGAGCTCAACCGACTGGAATCCCATGGTCTTGCGAAGCGTATCGATGTGCAGCCCTGGCAGGACGCCAAAACGGCGCTGGAATCGCTGTCAGTCGACAAATCGGATGAGCCCTTTGTGTTTACGCCCGAAGAAGAGCAAATCATTGTCGATCAGATTATCGCCAAAGATATCGACGTATCGAATCGTGAAGCGGTCGCCGCACTCGTGACCGAACTCGTAAAGAGCGAAACGATATTGCCGCGCCTGCACAAGGCTGTGGCAGATCGGGCACACAACATGGCGCAGACGGCGAAGCAGGCTGCGCGTCTGGATGTGCTCACCGCAGATCTGGCCATGCGTTTTGCCCGTGAAATGTCGTTTAACAACATGACGCATCTGACCGAGGAAGAATCAGCCGGTCTGAGCGCCAGACCCACAAAAGCCGAGCACACCCGCATTGCGGTAGCACGAACCAATGCCTGGCTGAAGAATCTGGTCGCAGTCGTCGATGCCCCAACTCCCGGACTGAAAGAGAAAGCAGCAGACGATACGCAGAATGCGCCCGAAGGTGAGGAAACGCCAGAGCCATCAAAAGACGCGGATGCGGGCAGTCCAGCAGCCGACGCAGAAGCGGAAACCGAAGCCGTTGCTGAGGAGAATTCCGGAATCGAAGATGCCAATGATGCCATTGCCGCCGAAACCGAGGCAGCCAATGCGCAAAAAGAGCGCATGGACAACGCGACCACAGTTCAGGAGCTCATCGATGCACTCTACCCAGCGCATCCCGGCTATCACCAGCTGATGGACGCACACGACCGATATGCCGCCATGCCCGATTGGGGGGAGGTTTCATCGGCCACACTCAAGGCCGGGAAATCGGCCAAAATCGTCCCTGCCCTCAAAAAGCGCCTTGCGATCGAAGGCTATTATCACGGCGACACATCCGATACGACGAGCGATATATACGACGACGAAGTCCGTGCAGCGGTGCGCTTCTATCATGAATCTCACCAGCTGGCCTACGACGAATCCAAGGGATTGCAAAAAGGCTTCTGGCAAAGCCTGAATACCCCGCGCCAGAC
>CAMKRB010000109.1 GCA_946415045.1 uncultured Myxococcales bacterium | reverse complement strand
TTTGGCGGTCGATGCACAGTCCATCGCAACGTCGCCGCCGCCGATAATCACGACGCGGCCCAGTTTATCGATCTTGCCGCCGTTCATACGGGCGCGCTTTAAAAATGATAATGCGGTGTCGCAGCCCTTGAGATCTGCGCCTTTGAGATTGGGGATCATCTTGGATGCCGACAGGCCGACGCCCACAAAAATCGCATCATAATTCTTTGCAAGCTTGTCGATTTCTTCGCGGGCAACCCGCTTGTTCATATCGAATTTCACGCCCAAACCCTTGATCACATCGATATCCTGATCGATGATTTCATCGGGCAAACGGGAGGGAACAATGCCATAACGCAGAATGCCGCCGGCTTTCTCGTTTTCGTCAACAATGGTCACATCCGTGCCGAGTTTTGCCAGTTCTGCAGCAACTGCCAGGCTTGACGGGCCTGCGCCGATGCAAAGCACTTTCTTGCCGTTTGCAGGGGCGGCTTCGAGTACTTTCATCTTGAACATCTTTTCCTGTTCCATCGCAAATGCCTGCAGGCGGCCAATCTGGATGGGCTTGTCGATGCCGCAGCGTGAACATGCTTTTTCACAAAGCCGTTCCTGCGGGCAGATTTCGGCACATGTCGCGCCCAGAATGTTGTTGCGGCGAATCGTTTTGGCGGCTCCCTTGAAATTCTTGAACCGTATCGAACGGATGAATTTGCCGGGGTCTGTGCCGGCCGGGCAGTCGTGGGAACACGGCGCATCTTCACAAAGCAGGCACCGCGATGCTTCTTCCATGATCAATCTCACGTTCAGAGCGTTTTCCGCTTTTTCACCGTAGGGCAATTGTCGCACTTTCGTCATTATTCCTTCTCCTGTTTACGAAAATCCCCCCATACATTGGGGAAGTCGGACTGCCCCTTATATAACGTTCAACGCGTTTCAAACAACCAAAATCGCAAGGAATTTCAATGATTTGCGGGTGTGTGGGTGTGCGTGAATGTGGGTATGTATACCGCGTGATTGTATTTATTAGAAACTATGAATTCTATTCGTTTGTATATAATTTGTATTATTTTTTTGTTTCGCGTCCTATCTCGCTGGCGCTCGATACGGCCGCGTTCAGCGGCTATTGCATACGCCGCTGAGGCGGAGGCACCTGCGGTACCTCCGTCTTTCACACCATATTCCGGTCGAAATACAGTTAGTTCGCCGGTTCAAACTGGCTGTTGTACAGATCTGCATAGAAACTGCCTTTTTGCATCAGTTCCTCGTGCGATCCGCTCTCGATGATATCGCCGTCTTTCATGACGAGAATGCAATTGGCATTCCGGATGGTCGAGAGACGGTGGGCTATCACAAAGCTGGTACGACCCTGGGTGAGCGTATCCATCGCTTTTTGTACCTGTTGTTCGGTTCGGGTATCGACACTGCTCGTCGCTTCGTCCAGTATGATGAGTGGCGAATTCTCGACCATGGCGCGCGCAATGGTGAGAAGCTGCTTCTGCCCGGCTGATATCGATGCACTGTCGCCAAGTATTGTATCATAACCATTGGGAAGCTGCTTTACGAACTCCGAAAGACCTGTCGCTGCGCATACTTCATCGAGGCGTTCATCGCTGATGTCTGTTTCGTTGAATACCAGGTTTTCGCGGACACTGCCTTCAAAAAGCCATGTATCCTGAAGTACCATGCCAAACAAATTATGTATATTGGTCCTTGTGAGTTGCGACAACGGTACGCCGTCGATCTTAATCTCTCCGCCATTGAGTTCATAGAATCGCATCAGCAGATTGACCATGGTCGTTTTGCCCGCTCCTGACGGACCGACGATGGCGATCTTGTGCCCTGGATGTACATCAAACGAAAAATCGTGCACGATGATCTTGTCCGGATTGTATCCGAATCTGACGTGTTCAAATGCAATATGACCTTTTACCTCTTGCAGATTATTGGTTTTGGCACTTTCGTCTTCCATCTCGGGTTCGTTCAGAAATTCATAGACGCGTTCCCATGCGGCGGCAAGGCTTTGAAGGTTATTGGATGCCTGCGATATCGTTTGAATGGGATGTGTAAACAGCCGAATGTAGACCATAAAAGCAACGATGACGCCAAACGTGATATCGCCGCGCATCGCCAGAACCGCACCAAATATACAAACCACGACGTAAGCCAGATTGCCGATAAATCCCATCAGCGGCATCATCATGCCCGACAGAAACTGGCTTTTCCATGCACATGTATACAATCTGTTGTTGCGCTCGTGAAACTCATCGAGCGCTGCTTTTTCACCATTATATGCGCGAATGACGCTGTGACCGCTGTAGGTTTCTTCGACATGACCGTTCAGACCACCGAGTTCGGTTTGCTGCTGCATAAAATATTTTTGCGAGTGATTGATGATGCGGACCATCAGAAATACGCCGATGGTAGCCGTCGCGATGCCGGCAATGGCGAGTTTCCATTCGGTAATCAGCATCAGTGTGATCGATCCGATGAGCATTGCAGAAGCCGAAACGAGATTTGCAAAACTATGCGTGAGCATCTGACCGACGGTATCGACGTCGTTTGTGACGCGGCTCATCACATCACCGGTTGTCGTCGTGTCGAAATAGTTCAGCGGCAGCCTGTTGATCTTTTGTGAAATGCTCCTGCGCATCATTTGGGTGATGCGCTGCGACAGCGAGACCATGATGAAGCTTTGGCTGTAGTTGAGCAGCGCGCCAAAGATATAGAAGATGGCAAGCAAAATACCGAGTTTGCCTACGGCATCGACATCAACGGTGGTTTTAATGCCATCGAGAATCATATCGGTCATTTTGCTCAGCAGGTTGGGGCCTATCAGATTCAGTCCGGATCCCACGAGCGCAAGAATCGATGCGATGATAAATAACCAGTGGTATTTGCCGACATATCTAAACAGATCGGCGTATGCTTTTTTGAAATTTTTGCTCTTTTCGGCGACGCGCATACCGCGTGTGCCCGGCGTTTTGGTTTGGATTTTTTCAGCCATTTTCGAGCTCCTTTGCCGAAAGCTGCGATGCCGCAATTTCGTAATAGGCTGCACAGGTTTTTAACAATTCTTCGTGTTTTCCGTTGCCGACGATTTTGCCATGGTCGAGCACGATGATGCGATCTGCGTGTCGGATGGTGCCGATGCGCTGCGCGACAATCAGTTTGGTCGAACCGGATGAGGTGCGCTCCAGGGCAGCACGGAGTGCGCGATCTGTCCGGTAATCCAGCGCTGAAAATGAATCGTCAAAGATCAGAATCTCTGGTTTGCGCACGATGGCTCTTGCGATTGAAAGACGCTGTTTCTGACCGCCCGATACATTGGTGCCGCCCTGGGCAATCGGGGCTTCGTACTGGCCATCCATTTGCTCGACGAAATCTTTACACTGTGCAGTTTCAATGGCTGTACGGATATCCTCTTCGGTTACATCTTTATCATTCCCGGTGCCGAAATTGACGTTGCTCGAAACTGTACCTGCAAACAAAACGGCTTTCTGCGGCACATAGCCGATGCGATCGTGCAAATCGGACTGCGTGAAATCCCGCACATCCCGGCCATCGACGATCACCTCGCCCTCGGTCGCATCATAGAATCTCGGAATCAGATTGATCAGCGACGTTTTGCCGCTGCCCGTTGCGCCTATAAATGCTACGGTTTCCCCGGGATTCACCTTAAAACTGATTTCGGACAATGTATTTTCGCCTGCATCGGGATATCGGAAAGATACATTCCTGAATTCGATACTGCCTTTTGATGCATCCTGTATTTCAGCACCTTTGCCATCCTGAATGCGTACCGGCATATTCAGGACTTCGCAGATTCGGTTGGCCGAAACCTGAGAACGCGGCAGGATCATAAAAATCATGTTCAGCATCATGAACGACAGGATTACCTGCATGGCGTAATTAGAGAAAACAACCATATCCGAGAAAATACCGAGGCGGTCGGGCATTTCGGCTGCCAGAATCATATAGGCGCCGATCCAGTAGACGGCGAGGGTGAGACCGGAATGAATGAGCGTCGTACCGGGACCCATCAGAGACATCACGCGGTGGGCTGTGAGATTGTTGTTGGTGAGCTCATCATTTGCCTGTGCGAATTTCTTTTCTTCAAATGATTCTGCATTATAGGCGCGTACTACGCGAATGCCCGACAGCAGCTCGCGCGTGACGCGATTGATATTGTCGGTGAGTCCCTGAATGCGGATAAATCGCGGATGCGCAAAGATGATCACCGCAGCAAGCAACAGAATGAGTACAAATACGGCAACTGCAGTGGCCGACGTCCATTGCCAGCTCTTGTTGTAGATCTTGATAATTGCCCAAACGGCCATCAGCGGCGCTTTCACAATTGCCTGCAGTCCCATGGCGACGAGATGCTGTATCTGCATGACGTCGTTTGTCGTGCGGTTGATAAGGCTGGCAATCGAGAAATGCCCGATCTCTGACATCGAAAAAGCTATGGTCTTGTCGTAGACTTTGTCGCGAAGTGTTTTGGAAAGACCTGCAGCAACCCGGGCAGCGCAATAGCCGACGATAATCGATGATATCATGCTGCCAAAGGCACACAAAAGCATATAGCCGCCTTTGGCCATGATTTCCGATACGGTGCTTCCCTCGGTTTCGATGAGTTCGGTGATGTCGGCCATAAAATCCGGGAGCCGCAAATCCAGCCAGATTTGCGTGATGATAAAAACAAATGCGACGCCAATCAGCCCCCATTGGCGTCGGTTCAGATATCCGAATAGCTGAAACATTTGCCCTCTTTTGGATGCAATTAGTAGATTTTGTACGAAAATCTCAGTTGTATGTATTGGTCGATCTGCACCTTATCGATGAGACTGACATCGTAATTCAGCCGCAACGTGTACGAAAGGCTGGCGATCGACGATAGCCGGATGGCGGCATCGACATCGAGATCGATGATGGGATTGGCCCAGTCGTTGAATGGTTCGAGCAGAGAAGCGTCAACTTTAAGCGTGAACCACTGAATTGGTGTGATATCGATGGTGAGCGCGGCCTCGGCTCCGAACTGCGATGTATCGTCGACGGGCACAAGGGTGATCACCGCATCCGCATCGCTGTCCACGATGTACAAATCACGTATGATCAGATTGCGATACGCAACCCCCAGTCGCGAGCTCATCTTGAACCACGCACCAAAAGCGAGATCGAAACGACCGCCGATACCGGCATTCAGTCGAATGGGGGAAAAAGATGGCGACAGCTTGATATCCATTTGTTTTGTCTTTTCGGATATCACCTCGCCATTCTTGTTGAATTTGTAGACTGTATGCGGGTTTTTGAGCTCCTGATAGACAGGGGCCATATTGGATTCGAAAGAAAACCGGGCGAATGGTCCGAACCAGTCGATCACGCGATAGGTGTACAATAGTTCGAATTTGAGTACATCGACGGTCGTGAGAAACGGACGGTTTTCGAATCGAATCATGCCGCCAATTTCGGCATTCAGACGGGTATAGAGAAAGTGTTTGTGCAGACCAAGTGTGAAATAGGATTCGAGAAAGGCGCTTAAATCGAGTACCTGTCCCGTGGCTTTTCCGACGACGTCATCGACGCGGTTAAAACGCACCGATCCACCGATTAAAACGCCGGCCCACCACCATCGTTTTTCATCTTCGACGGATATGGTGTCGATTTCGCCTCCCCCAAGGACATTACCGGTTTCTTCGTCCAAAACGAGTGTGACTCTTGAGAGCTCACCGGGATTGAGGTTGACTGTAATGAAATTCTTGCGCGCCTGATAGCCTTCACCGGCAGATATGATCATATATTTGCCCGGCCACAGCAACCAGGTTGACAGCCGCTCACCTTCGTTGATGAGTGCGCCGCTGCCAAGACCGATGTAATTGCGTTCCGGAAGACTTACGATTTCGTAGTTTCCGCGAATCGTTGCACCGCGATCGTTGACGACGCGAACGACCAGGCCTGACCATTCGACTGGAATCAGTGTCGTATTGCCTTCAACCACGTGGACTTCGAATTCCGGGCGTTCATCGGCTACCAGCGTGCCGACGACCACCGAATAATCGCCCGGCGGAACGTAGGCAATTGACCCGGTATAAGACTCCTTTACCAGTTTCCCTTCGCTGTCCTGCACCTGGAATTTGGGTTCGCTGACACCGCCGGTCATGGAGGGCACGAAAATCCCGCCCATCATCACTGGTGGCAGCTGACCGTCATGTGCCATCTGAACTTCGGGTGGCGGGGCAAACCAGGTTTGACTGCCCTGATGCGGATCTCCTGCATCTGCCTGATGATCGCTCGAAGAAGAGGCTGATGCGTCGCGTTCCCGCCAGCTCAGTCCGGATTGAGTCGTTGTCACATCTTTGCTATGCGATGGGCCTTCCGATTCGGCAATCGCATCCCAGCGATCCTTGTCGAGATCGTCGCCGAATGCGGGCTGCGACAGCCAAAGAATGCTGCTCATCAGCACTGCAGAATATGTGAATGGAAAATGACGCATTATTTCTTGTTTTTCAGCGTTGCACTCGGCATATCAACGGTTGCTTCAGCCGGTTTGGAATCTTGTTCTGTTGGATCGGGTTGTGCGGATTCTGTGGTGTGATTATCCAGTTTCGCACTGCGGTTGGATGAAATCGAATGTGAGCTGAGTTTTTGGTCCATATCCTGGAATGCCTTGACGAGTTCCGCATCGAGCAGCTCACTCATCGCTTTGACGACATAGACTGGCTGATTGTCGGCGACTGCACGCCGGGCATCAAACGCATACGTCCACACATTCTTTCCATCGCTCACGCGCTGCAATGTGAATTGCAGTGCCATGTGCGCATACCATTCTCTGTCGGATACATCGAGCTCTTCGATGGATTGTATTTCGACGTCGAGCATGTAGTCGGGCATTTTGTCTTCGATCGTCGAGGAAACATGCGAAAACATCTGGGTATAGCGAAGATGTCCGGTGATGAGCTCACGCAGCATCTTACGCGGTTTCGAGGCCCACAGACGATACCAGTAATACTGGAATTCATAGGGATTGGCGCGGTAAACGATTTCCTGGCGGTCGTATGCAAGTGCCGAGGTAATGTTCTGCACGATCAGATCGGCATTGTATTTGGGCGATGTATATTTAGGTTGCGTTCCCAAAGCGTAGTCGATGCTGAAATACGTGCGCTGCGGTGCTTTTTTATTAAAACAGGATATCGTACAAAACACACAGAACAACGATAAAATCAGGATGACTGTGCGAAATATGGATCGGATATGCATTTTCATGGCAGCTGTCTGTCCTTTTCACCGCGTCCGCTGATCAGAACCGATGGATCGTCGATCAGAATCTGCGTGAACTCATTGATATTTTCGACACTTGTTTCCAGATCCCGCATCACGCGTTGCATATCGGTGCGCAGACGCAGGATAAAGACGTTCGCATCTGAAACGAGGCGGTTGATGGATTGTATGGTCTGGCCAAGTTCTTCATCGCTCGAACGCGTCGATATATTCGATGCCAAAACCCGCGCAGAGTCGAGTATCGATGACACATTTTTGACATTACGTGAACTGGCAACGGTTTGCACGGTTCTATCGATGGTATCCAGCGCATGATCGACTTTGTCCATGCTTCCATGCAGCTGTGCGACGATTTGCTGGGCATCGGTAATCATCGAATTGATATTCTGATGGTTGTCGTCGAGCAGCATATTCACTTTCTTCGTGATGCCCTCGACTTCAGCAATTACATTGCTGACGTTCGTGACGTTTTCGGTTTTGGTGAGTGAATTCAGATTGTCGAGCAATTGCTCGATTTGGTTCGAGATATTGACGACTTTTGTCGTGATCATCGTCAAATCGGAATCGACGGCTTTGATTTCGTCGCCAGGTTTCAGACGCACCGAATTCTTTGTGCCGCCATGCATGGCGAGCCGCTTGGTACCGGTAATGTTGGCCATTTCCGGGGTTGCAACGGTATCGACAGTCACCGGCGTTCCATGATCAAGACTGATAGTCACTCGCACAATGGAGGGATCGTCGGGATCCAGACGGACGCTTTCGACACGGCCAACGACGATATCATTCAGACGCACCTGGCTGCCGGCTTCCAATCCGCCGGATCCGCCCTGCAAAATGACGTAATACTCATCGCGCACCTCCAGAATGCTTGCGCCGACCAGATAGAACAGCGTTGCGATGATGATAAATGTCGTAACGATAAGAAAGACGCCAAGTCGTATTTTTTGAGCACGCGTTGCAGCCATTAACTATGCTCCTTCGTAGTGTTGCCAGAGACTTTGCACGCCCGGATGCCCTTCTTTCGAGGCGCGGGCAAAGAAATTTTTAACCAGTGGCAAATCCGAAGCCAGTGCTTCGGAAAGCGTGCCGTCGAACCGCACATACCCGCTTTCGAGCATGACGATGCGATCGGCGATGCGTTTGATACTGTCGAGATCGTGTGTGACGACGATGAGTGTCATGCCGAGTTCCTGCTTCAGACGCACCATGAGTACGTCGAGATCTGCTGCCGTGACCGGGTCAAGTCCCGCAGACGGTTCATCGCTCAGCACGAGTTCGGGTTCAAGAATCATGGCACGCGCAAATCCTGCACGTTTGAGCATACCGCCGCTCAGTTCGCCTGGCAACAGATGCACCGCATGCGTCATCTGGACCTGCGCCAGTTTGTGGTATACCAGCTCCTCAACCACATCCTCACTCAGTTTCGTATGCGCCATCAGCGGAATCTTCAGGTTTTCGAGCACACTTATCGAATTGATAAGTCCGCCGTTCTGATACATAAACCCGACGCGGCTTAAAAATTCTTCCCGCGCCGCTTCATCCAGAGCATTCACGTCTTCGCCAAGAACTCTCACTGAACCGCCCTTATGCGGCACAAGTCCAATAATGGCGCGCAAAAACGTCGATTTACCGCACCCCGATCCGCCGCAGATACACGTCACGCTTCCGCGCATGATCTTCGTCGTCACATCGTGCAAAATCGTGCGTTCCCCATATCCGACCGCAAAATGGTCGGCTTCGACGACGTATGTACTCAGAGGTTTTGTCATACCTAGAAATAAAAAATAATACTCGAAATCGCATCGGCAATGATGCACCAGAAAATGCTCAGAACGACGCTCGTCGTCGTCACGCGGCCAACGGCCTCGGAACCGCCGTATGCGCTGAATCCCTGGTGCGCAGCCACCCATACGATAATCCACGCAAAAAACATGCTCTTGAGCAGCGTCACCAGTATATCCTTGATAAAAACGACCGACCACATCTCATGCCAGAATGCCGACGGACTGATGCCCATGTAGAGCACCGCAATGATGAATCCGCCCAGAATGCCGCATACAATCGAAGATACGGTCAGTCCCGGCATCGTGAGTGAAATCGCCCGGAATTTGGGCACGACGACGTATTTGACCGGGTCAAGACCCATCGTCCGGATACCGGCAATTTCTTCATTGATCGACATCGTCGCAATTTCGGCCGCAATCGATGCACCGCTTCGGCCTGCCATAATAATCGCTGTCATCAGCGGTGACAGCTCGCGAATCATCGAAATGCCAATCATATCGGCAACCATGATATCCGCGCCAAACAGCCGAAGCAATGATGCCGTTTGCAGCGCAACAACCGCTCCAATCAGAAAGGTCATCAGGCAGATAATGCCAAGTGCACCCAGACCAATCGCATTGGCTTCCTGCCAAACGGCCCCGCGTCGAACATGCTTCGTTCGGTGGTCCAGATGAATGCTGAAAATAATCGTATCTGCCATCAGCTGCAGCAAATC
>CAMKRB010000108.1 GCA_946415045.1 uncultured Myxococcales bacterium | reverse complement strand
CGCCGCGCGCTCGGTGCAATGCGCTTCTTCGAGCTGTGATGCGAGGGATTCGCGGTTCACGCGGATCCCCATGCTGGACAATTCGATGGCGCAATCGAGCAAATCGCTCCAAACAAGAATATCCCCGTTCAGCGACCAATCGTCGTAATCGGGTGCGCGACCGTCATGAATGGTGCCATTCGACAGTTTCTTGCCGATCTGCATGATAAAGACCGCACCGCGTTCTTTGGTGATGCGATTTTCGCGGGCTCTTGGCATCAAATCGGGATACATGTCGAGCAATTCCTGGGATGTGATAAACGAAATCTCGTTGGGCAGCGACGGTTTGAGCTCGGGGAACCGGCTGCTGAGCAGCCATTCTACCGATTTAATCGCCGAATAGATGCGTTCAACGATGCCGTGCAGCGTCTGTACATTGCGATCTTCGGGCAGAATCACGCGTTCCCAGTCCCACTGATCGACGTAAATCGAATGCAGGTTGTCCATGTTCTCATCACGTCGAATGGCGTTCATATCGGTATACAGGCCTTCGCCCGGCGCAAATCCGTATTTTTTCAGCGCCAGACGCTTCCATTTGGCCAGCGAGTGCACGATTTCGAGATTCGCGCCGGTAGCCAGCACATCGAATCCCACGGGACGCTCAACGCCATTGAGGTTATCGTTGAGACCCGAATTGGGATCGACGAACAACGGCGCCGAAACGCGCGTCAGATGCAGCGCTTTCGAAAGCTCCCGCTCGAACGAATCCTTCACGAATTTAATGGCCTGCTGCGTTCTGCGAATATCCAGAATGGACGTATAATTCTCGGGTAAAATCAATCTGTCGTTTGCTGTCATGAAATTTCCTCCCCGTGTTTTCCCAACCACGGGTCACATTTTTATTTGGGTTGAACTGTTCCCTGTGGCTTCTTCTTTTTACCTTTTAAAAAGAAGTCCACAGCGACCTGATGTTCGGCATAAGTTTTTGAAAAATAATGCGCGCGGGAACCATCATTACGCGCAACAAAATAGAGGATTTGCGAATCATCCGGGCCGGTATAGGGCTTGATAACAGCCCTGAGGCTTGCGGCCGAGGGTGTCGCAATGGGTCCTGGCGGCAAAGCCGGAATGACATAAGTCGAATAGCGGCTCTGAGCATCTTTACACCGTGCCGGCGTCGGTTTTTCGCCTTTAAATGCGGGCGGATAGATGCAGGTCGGATCTGACTGCAGCTTCATCTTTTTGGCGATGCGATTATAAAAAACGCGTGCAATGATGGGGCGTTCGCGATCGAGCATGGCTTCTTTCTCGACGATGCTGGCGAGTGTCACGAGCATGTGATCCGAGAGGATGCGGCGTCGCTGTTCATAAGCGCCGCGGTTTTCGTCAACGAGTTTCTGCCACTGGCTGCGCCATCTTTCGTGCATGGCCGCGATCACATCCTGCGCCGAAGCGCCGGGTTCGAACGTATATGCGCCAGCCGCCAGATAGCCCTCGAATGACGATGCCGGAATCCCGGATTCGGCCACAATCGCCGGATTTGTCGCCAGCTCGATAAACAGCTTTTCGTCGGCCACGCGCTGCGTTTTCAGGCGATCCGCGATATCGTACAGGTTCATGCCGTTCAGAATCTGCACCGTATGACGCGCATATTTACCGGTTTTTGTGAGCAGCTGCGGCAAATCACCGGGCGTCATATCGGGCGTCAGAATCACGGTTCCCGGCTGCAGCCTGTTCGAAACGCCGCTCATGCGCAGCACCATCCGCATCTTCCATTTGCTCTCGATGACATGCGCTTCATACAGCAAATCGACGACGCCGCTCGCCGTCACCCCATCCGGCACCTGAATGATGCGTTCATCGCCCGACAACGCAAGCGGCGATTCGACAAAATGCCGATAGTCCGCATAAATCCAGGCCGCGCCGAATCCTGCAACCAGCACCAGCACAAAAATCCATTTCAATAACCGCGTCATCCGATAACCATTTACCATCTGGTGATGCAGGTGCCGGCCTATCGCGCTCATGCGCGATACGGCCCGGCGGCGGCGCTATCCTGCGGATACGCGCCGCCATGCCTGAAAACAAGATCCAGACTAAAAAAAAGACATGGCGATATCCGCCATGCCTTTTATATATCAATCTTCACTGTCGTCTTCGTCATGATGCAACGGTTTTGGGGGTTTGCGGGGTCTTGGATGATAGTAACCGCGCTCGCGCTGTTCTTCATTCTGTTTGCAATCGATGCACTGACGTGCAGCCGGACGGGCCAACAGACGCTTAAATCCAATTTCCTCACCACAAGACTCACAATAACCAAAGTCTTCATCTTCGGTCCATCGTGCGGCTTCATCCAGTTTCTTGAGCAACCGGATATCTCTGGACTGCAGGCGTTCCATCGTCAAAGCAATACCTTCGGAGTTGGCAATATCTGCCTCATCGCCGCGAACTTCGGGCTCATAGCCTTCTTCGTTGCGCTGGTTCAGCTTTTCCAGAATCTCCTGGCGCTGGTTCTCGATGGACTGTCTAATTTCCTGAAGCTGTTCAGGTGTCAAATACGACATTGCGTATACCTCGTGTTCATGACCAATTCTCTTTTGCGAATCGTTCGCGCAGAAAAATCGGTAAAAAAATCGCGCGTCTTTTTACATGAAACGACGCCATGCAGTCAAGAAATATGAAACGCGTGTGTTCTGGGGTTGTAACAGTTCAGCCATACATAAGCCCGCCAGGGCTTGCATATCAATAGCCCCCGGCAACACCGGGGGATAAGACAGTTTTCTTTTCTCCTTATAACAAACGCCGCTCTGCGCAATGGTGCTGGCTGCAACGATACCGACGACAACGCCTCTGGATGTGACCGAATTATTGACGCAGATCGGGAACTTCACCACGATATCGGGCAACGACGTGATGCAGTTCACCTCCGAAACGGAAGCCGTGAACAAACTGAACGCAAAGCTCGCCAACGAAGTCGAAAACGGCGGCAATCTCGATTCAGGTCAATATGCACCGTGGTTTATCAATGGAGAAACGGGCAAAGCCGAACTCAACCTGTCAGCAGACCGTTCGCAGTGGTACACGATAGAATAGCACATCATATAGTTTGCGCCGCGTATCCCGCAGGGATAGCGGCGCAGGCGAGCGTATGGGCGACCACATGTCGCCCATAGCGAGCAATGGCGACCACGTGTGGTCGCCCCCCAAAATTAAAACCCGAATTTATGGCGGATTTCACCGGAATCGATGCCAAGAACTTTAGCGATTTCGACGAGATAAGCCTCAAGGCGTGCGGGAGTGAGCCCCGACAAATCGCGTTGTTCGAGTTTTTCGATCACCTTTTGTGGAATGCGGGATTTGAGTGCGAGCTGCGGACGCGTGAGGCCAAGGGATTCGCGCTTTTCGACCAGCCAGAAACCGGCATCGGGCGTGCACGATTCGGGGGCGAACCGGAGTTCAGCGGAATGCGTTCGAAGCGCTGCAGACGTATGGGCAACGGGCTGCGTCTCCATTTCGGGATCAATCTCGGCCCGGCGGTGCGCGATTTCGAGCTGCGCAATGATTTCGGAAATCATGTCGGCCGGCATGACCTGAGCAACCATACCATTATCGCGGCGATAGCCTTCCCAAAGCCTGCGGTAGACCTGGCGCGCTTCATCAGCGGTTTCGACCCGCAGATACTGGCGCGGCTGCTGCTGTGCGTTCAAAAGCGGCAGACAGGTCTGGTGCGCAAAATGCTCATCGTTCAGGCAGCTGCGAATGATTTCGTCGCATTCGTGCACCATGGGATCCTCGCGTTTGAACAGCGAGACATCGGCCAGTTGCCGTGCGAAAAACCAGCGGCGCTCGTCGAACTGAAGCGATCCGGCAAACCGAATGTTCAAACCCAGCAGCATTCCCCAGGCATGACAAAGCGCCTGGCTTTGCAGGATTTCGCTGTTCTCGCGGCGCCGGTTGAGCCAAAACAAACACCGGAACGACTCGATTGCTGCTTCAAACCGGGGCTGCAATTTTGCCGGCATGTTCTGATATGCCGCAAGGAAAGTCCAGGCATTGGGCGGCACGATATAAGGCGCGCATTCGGGCTCACAAATCTCGACAAAACGCACACAAATACTGCGCAGCCAAAGCGTCGCCAGCTGAATCGATGCAGGCTCGGGATCGGCGAGCAGCAACGGCAAATCGGCATTTAAAAAGACATCAAAGGATTCGCGGCTGCAGCCCGATCCCAGATCGAGAATGATTTCGTCGTAATTCGATTTGCGCAAATTGCTCAGCTGCGTTTCGACGTTGTCTTTGCTCAGCCGGATGGTGACGAGTTCGATATTTTTGACCGAAGTCTGTGCAGGTTCAAAAGACGACGTGCTTTGGGGCGGCTGCGGCGGCAAATCGGCGATAGACGCAAGACTGCCACCAAAACCATTGGTATCGACGATGAGCACTCGGCGATCAAGCGCGGCATACGCCCGCGCCAGCACGACGGCACACGTCGAACGGCCGATGCCACCCTTGGGACCGGCAATGGCAATGATTCTGGCAGTCTGTGAATTGCGCATTATCGTTTGGTTTCCTGAACGAATTCGGCGATTTTATCGAATGCTTCGGCAAGCGTGTTTTCGTCGGGCAACAGCACGATCCTGAAGTATCCGGCATCAGATGAATACAGCTCGAAACCGGAACCCGGGACGACGACAACACCCTTGCTCATCAACAATGATTTACACCATTCTGCATCGTTCTGGATACCCTCAACTCGCACGAGTGCATAAAAACTGCCCTGAGGTGCCTGACATGACAACCCCGGAATGGCGGCAATCTTCGACATGCACAAATCGCGGCGACGGCGCAGTTTTTCGAGAAGCCCGGGCAGATGCGACTGCGATCCTTCCAGACAGGGCTTGATCGCATACTGGAACGGATGGCTGGCACAAAGACGCGCACGAAGCATGTGACAAATCGTCTCATAATAAGCTTCCATGCGTTTTTTGGGCCCCGTCAAAACGGCCCAGCCAATGCGGATGCCCGGTGCAAGATAGGTCTTGCCCAAACCGTTGAATGTGACGATGCACGCATCATCGCTGAGCGAAGCCATACTGATGTGCTTTTTGGAATCGTCGAGCACCAGCCGTTCATAGATTTCGTCACACATGATCAGCAGATTGTGTCTGTTGGCGATATCAATAATGCGCATCAGCACATCGCGGCCATAGACTGCGCCCGTCGGATTGTTGGGATTGATCACGACAATCGCGCGCGTATGCGCATCGGTGAGCGACTCGATATGGGCCGTATCCGGCTGCCAGCCATCCGACTCATCCAGGCGATAATAGCGAGCCTCGATACCCAGACGCGTCAGAATCGACGCATAAATCGGGTAGGTTGGCGACGGCAGCAGCACGTTGTCGCCGGGATTGAGCAGCGATGTGAGCGCAATATCGATGCACTCGCTGCCGCCGTTACCGGTATAACTGCCGACAATATTTCTAAAATGCAGACGCTGTGCGGCATCACGCTCGATAGTCTGCAAAGCTTCGGGCAATCCTTCGGACGGTGCATAACCGCATTTGCGGTTATTTAATGCCCATAAAACGGCATTTTTGGCATCGTCGGCGATATCAAAATCAAACACATTGGGATCGCCGATATTGAGATAAAGGATGCGGCGGCCGGCCTGCTGAAGCTGCCGTGCCAGCACGGTGACTTCCCGAATCGCATAGCGAATATTCGAAGCATTGCGGGAAGGTGTAATGATTTCATTGGAATAATTGGACACAGATTCTGTCATATATGCCTTGTTTCATCCATAAAAAGGCGGTTTGAGATTTGGAAAAAGTTACAACTCTGCGGGGCTCTGCCCCGAACCCCGCCAAGGGCCTGAGGCCCTTGGAACCCTCAATATTTTTCACGTGCTTCCATATTGTACGAGAAGACATGACTTACAAAAGACGAAATGGGGCCCCATCCCCATTCCGCTATTAGCCTACGAGACATGCATATCCTGCAGGAAAAATAGTGACGATGCCGAGTTGTAACGGAAAAAAGCGCAAAAATCCCTTTTTGCGCTCATTCAATCAATTAGTCAGCAACCTCAAGGATATACTTGAGGATTTCTTTAACGCGCTCAGCCGATTTGTGTTTGACGAGGAAGAAATACTCGCCCATGGCATCGGCATAAGCACCGGGAACGGGCGCAGCTTCGACCATATAATCACTGAACTCAGCCATGATTTCTTCATTGCTGTGCTTGTGATTGACGTTCACGCGGCGACCGGCAAATCCAATCGAATACTTGACTTTCGCGTCTTCGATGGGATTGGCGTCGTGGAACGAACCAGCCCATGCTGCATACAAATCGATATCGGCAGAATAGTTCATCATATCGATGGTATACAATCCAGGCGGACGCACGTTGATTTCGAGGAAGCAATAGGTATGCGGTGCGGTGCGGAACCACTCGATGTGGAAGAAACGCTCGCGCACGTTAAAGGCCGCAACAGCCTTGTGTCCGACTTCAATCAGCGCCGGGTCGATCTCGGTCACATTGAAGTAAAACATCGACATGGCTTCGTTCACGCTGTCCATCACGCCGCAGTTGTATTCGTGCGAAGTCTGGAAAAGAATGCGTCCGTGCCTGTCGACAAAACCATCGAACGTCACGATATCGCCCTTGATAAACTGCTCGCAGATATAGCGGCCATGGATGAACTCGAAGCAATGCGCGATATCATCGTCGTTATTGAGCGGATAGGTTGCCGAAGCGCCCACGCCCACGACCGGCTTGACGACGATTGGGAATCCGACTTTCTTCACAAAGTCGCGCAGCTGCTGCACGCTCTCGACTTCCATGCCTTCCGCCACAGGAATGCCTGCTGCCCTCGCCACTTCCTTCATGCCGAGTTTGCTGCGGTTGATATCGGTCTGCGCCGGCTTCTGCCCGAAAATATTGAAATCCTCGCGCAGCTGTGCCTCAATCCCAAGCCAGAACTCGTTCTGCGAATCGATGCGGTCGATCTTGCCATATTTCGACGTCAGATACGCCACCGTGCGCAGCATCGAATCGTAGTTCGTCATATCCGGCACATACACATATTCATCCAGCGTATCGCGCAGTTCCTGAGAAATATCGGGGCTGTCGCCGATGCCCAGCGCCGTATCGCCATAGCGCTTCAGCGCTCGCGCATAATTGATATGATTCGGCGGAAAATGCGGCGAAATAAGAATAACGTTCATAATTTCCTCGAAAAAAAATGTTCAATGTGCCGCCCCCAAAAAAACGGCAGTAGTGGGATAATATCACACACACGATTGAAAATCCCGTTTTTTTGTTGGTGTTTTTTTTGCTTTTTACGGCGGCTGTGGTGATTCAGGCAGTTTTGAGCATCTCGTGAGTCTGTCGTGCATACAATACATATCCGTGGGTTTCATCTACGATTATATTTTCGTTTTGTTGCCGGGCTATGGTTGCGGGCGAAGCCCGCAACCATACGCTCCGGCCGCTCGCCTATCGTGCTGCCGCCCGATACGGCTCGCAAATTCTATGAAATCAGCGGGTTACGCAGCAGGGCTACCGCATTTAAAAAAGTATAATGAACACCATAGGCGTTCTATATCAATAGCCTCCGGTTGGAGCCATTGGCGACTACCGGGGGATCAAAGTATGACCTTAATTCATAGAACCCCAACGGGGTTCAATATTGAACGCCGACGGCGTTCCTCTTTTGGAGCATTCACCATCCCCCGGCGTTGCCGGGGGCTATTGATATACAAGCCCTAGCGGGCTTGAACAAAAACATGCCAAAAGTAAATGCGATAGCCCTGGCCCCAACAGCTATACGCTTTCGCACTTTCTGGGCTCTCCTCCTAAGTATCCATCTGTTTTTCGAAAGTACGATAATATCAAGCAATTTTAAAGCTCGACAATCCTGCTATATTCCCGCGATAGGAAAATACCATGTATCCCGATTATATGGCATCATCTCATCGCACATACACATGACGATTCCCGGCTGAATATTCGCTGAGAATTTGTGCAAAATGACAAAGTATTTGTCGGCATCAACCGGCGCTTTGGCTTTTTTAATTTCGATAGGATACAGCGTATCCCCTTCACAAACGAGCAGGTCTATTTCTTTCTTGTCTATATCGCGATAATAATACAGATCGGGACGTCTGCCGGCATTTAAATACGTTTTGACGATTTCAGAAACGACGTAAGTTTCGAGGAATGCGCCATCCATTGCACCATTATCGATGGTTTCGGCATTTGGCCAACGACATAGATATGCAGCAAGACCAGTATCCATAAAATAAACTTTCGGCGTTTTCGTCAATCGTTTGGTCTGATTTGAAAAATAAGGCTGGAGAATGAATATCACACCGGAACTTTCCAGAATCGATACCCACGTTTTTGCTGTTGGCGCAGAAATGCCGATTGCATTTGCGATTTCGCTGTATTTGAGTTCCTGAGCAGTATGCGCAGCCATAAAGACCAAAAACTGAGAAAACTCCCGCAGTTTTCCAACTTGCGACAAATCATGGATATCACGCTCAAGATAGGTATTCAGGTAATCGGTATAATAGCGATCGCGATCTATGGAAGTCGTACATAGTTTGGGCATGCCACCGTTAAAAATCATCTTATAGATATCGTGAATATTTTTTTTCACAGCAAATGCCATGCGATTGCGAAGGCTCGTCAAATCAGGGTGAAATGGGATAAACGGCCGATTATCAAGTTCAGCAGATGATAATCCCGACATCTCAAAAACAGCAGCTCTGCCAGCCAAAGACTCTGATACACTACGCATCATCATGAATTTCTGTGAGCCGGTTAGCCAAAACATACCGCAATTATCTTCACCATTCAGTGCCTTGAGATCAATAATGCGTTTGATCTCTAGCAAAATAGAGGGCACACGCTGAAACTCGTCAATAAGCAACGGACTGCCATATGTCTCAAAAAACAGCATGGGATCCGTTTCAGCCAAATGCCTGGCCTGAATATCATCCAAAGTCACATAACGTCGGTTTGGCTCCCGCAGATGGTTCATCATCGTTGATTTACCCACCTGCCGCTGTCCACACACCATTACTACCGGATAGTGCTTCGATGCTTCCAAAACCTGTTTTTCCAAATGTCTTGTCACATATACCATGCTTCACCTCCGAGAAATCTAAAGTCAGATTTTAGATTACTCGAATACTGGCAGGTGTCAAGCGAAAAGCATGAATTGAGCCGCGCAGCGCAAATTGCGAGGCGTATTGGCAAAGCCAATAGCCGAGCAAGCGAGCCGTATGCGCCGATGGCGCATAGGCGCGCCAGAGACGTTCCGTGAACGTCTCTGAACAAGAAACAGCAATAAAATAATTGGCTCTGTTTAATGAACGTGGGTATGAAAATGCACAGTCGTTTGCTTAACGGATTTTAGCTTATAGCCTATACTTCCCGACATCGGGTGCGGAAGCTATATCCACAGTGCTTAAACATAGCTAAATAATTTGCCCAACATCTTATAATGGCATACAGCAATAGTGTGGTATGGTGCAGGAAGTGCATCATTTATTGTGCAAATCGCAAATCAGGGAAGAACAAATGTGCGGAATTATTGGATGTGTATGTCGGCGTGATTGTGTGCAGTTGATTTACCGCGGGCTGGCGCGGATGGCCTATCGCGGGTACGATTCGGCGGGCATTGCCGTATGCACACCAGATGGCATTGAGCTTCGGCGCGAGCATGGCAAGCTGGAAAACCTGAAAACGCGGCTGCAGCGCGAACCGCTGGCGGGGTGTACGGGCATCGGGCATACGCGATGGGCAAC
>CAMKRB010000107.1 GCA_946415045.1 uncultured Myxococcales bacterium | reverse complement strand
GCCCAGACGGACAATTTAAATCTACATCCTGCGCAATGGTCTGTATGGGCGGCGAATGCAGCGATCACTATACCACATCAGACATTGCACCATCCCTGGCCTCAGCCAATCTCAAAGACCATCTCGGCCCCCAAATCATCGATGGCGGCGTGAATTTCGCCGTTTATTCCGAACACGCCACACAAATCGAAGTCCTGCTCTTTAGCGATGCAAACGCAGATACGCCGACCATTCGCATACCGATGAAAAAGCAGTCATCGAACATCTGGACCGCCTTCGTTCAGGGAATCGGTGACGGACAACACTACGGATACATTGCCTTTGGACCGAACTGGACTTTTGACCCCGCATTTCAGCCGGGGTCTGCCATGGGTTTTGTGACTGACTGCGACGATCAGGGCAACCGCTTTAACCCGAACAAACTCCTCATTGATCCCTACGCAAAAAAGCTAAGCGGCGATGCCGATTCGACCAAAGGCACGCCCACGACCGGTGCCCAAAAACGCACCATATCCAGCTGGGGCTCAACCCCAAAATCGGTCGTGGCAACAAGCCGCTATAAATGGAGCGATAACGAAACCAGCTGGCGCGAAAACCGACAAAAAGGCGATGCTTTTAGCAATCATGCAGCAAATGAACTGGTCTATTACGAAGTTCATCCCAAGGGATTTACAAAATCCGCTTCCACACTCCGCGATTTGAATCTCACCATCACCGCTCCGGGCACATGGCGCGGAATCGGAGAAATGGCACCATATCTGAAAGATCTGGGAATCAATGCGCTGGAACTGATGCCGGTCGCTGAAAAACAAGACAGCGACACCTATTGGGGATACAACACCATCAACTATTTCGCGCCCGATCTCACGCTTTCTGCCGACGCCAAATCGTCGGATAATACCGGTGCCGCCATCGACGAATTCAAATGGATGGTCGATCAGCTGCATCAGAACGATATCGAGCTGATAATCGATGTCGTCTATGGACAGACCGGAGAAGGCGGTATCGCCAGCCACATACAAAAGACCCCAATCGATTGCCAGGATGCAGACTACTACGGGTTCTATTATGATCCGGATCCAACAGATGCTGCACTGCTCTCTTTCCGGGGACTCGACAACAGCGCCTACTATATCCTCGAAAACTTCTACTACAAAACCTACGAAAACGGATTCTGCCAGGAACACGCCATTCCCAATGCCGCCTATCTGAATCAGACCGGCGTCGGCAATCAGACGCGTTCGAACAACGGTCCATTCCGGCAACTCATTCTGGACAGCATGCATTATTGGGTCGAAGAGATGCACGTCGACGGATTCCGCGTCGACCTCGCCTCTGTTCTCGGCGTTCCCGAAGACCACAAATACAGCGATACAGTCGAATGGTTCAATACTTCTGGCAACAGCATGATTAAGACAATCATCGATGACACCATTCTGCAAAAATACAACACACGCATCATCGCCGAACCGTGGGATGCCACGCGCTATGCGCTCGGCGGGTTTCCAAAATCCAGCAATAAAGATGGCTATGCATGGAGCGAATGGAATGGCCGTTTCCGCGATATGATCAAACGCTTCGTGAACTTCGACGATTATGCTCTGAATGCACAGGAATCGATACCGCCTTTGTGGGCAAATGATATGAATCTGGGCAACCTGTTCACAGGATCCAGCGCACTGTTTGGCGACGACGGACGCGCGCCATACAATTCTGTAAACTACATCACTTCTCACGATGGATTTACGCTTTACGACCTCGTCACCTACGAAGACAAACGCAACGGATGCGGTAAACTCAATCCGATTTGCTGCACGGACCCCACGCTTGTGCAATGCATTCTCACCGGCGGAAGCGACGATAACGCCGGGCGCAACTGGTGCGCAGCCGGATACGACGACACTTACGATCACCACGATGAAAACGGTCGATGCGACAATCCCAATAACGAAGCACTCAAACGCCAGATGATGCGAAACTTCTTCGCTCTGCTGCTGCTCACCAACGGTTCCCCGATGATCTATGGCGGCGACGAGCTCATGCGAACGCTCTATGGCAACAACAACACCTATGGTGCCGCAGCCGATAACGAATACAACTGGTTGCGCTGGGATGAATGGCAGAATAACGACGATGCCGTGCGCATGCACGATTTCGTCAAAACCCTCATCCATATCCGTAAAAATTTCCGCTCAGCAGTCGCTCAGACATCTTATGATTACAGCAATCTTGTCTGGAATGGCCCCAATGGTGGTGATGCCGATTGGTCTTCAAAAACCATCGGCATGTACTATCAGCAAACCGGTTCAACCCCAGCCCTGTTCATCATGATCAATATGGATGCATACGAAGAAAAGAGTTTCGTCCTGCCCGAACCAGGGGAATGGAAAGTACTGGTCGATACACAGCAATACTTCGACGACGGTCTGTTCGGAAATGATTCATCAGCAAACAAACGTTCGACGCACAATGCAGCTGTTGATGGTTTGTATGCAGCATCCGGTGCCTACGGCGTTAAGCCGCGATCGATCGTCGTCACTGCAAAATAATACAAGTTTCATCTTCGCATCATGCAGACACTCAACCCCGAAACATCATTCCGGGGTTGCTGCATGGATGTGCCTTTGGCCACTCACACGATCGGCCGTTCTGTTTAAGAATTGAGGGACTTAAAATGATTCGGCTTCTTATCAAACTCATAAAAAACAATGAAAACGTCAAGGACCCATCCGTTCGTTCCGCTTACGGACGGTTGGCCGGTATCGTCGGCATCGTATGCAATGTATTATTATTCGCCGGAAAACTCATCGCCGGTCTGATATCCGGAAGTATCGCCATTCTGGCCGATGCCATCAACTCGATTTCGGATGCGGCCAGCAATATCGTGGCACTCCTCGGATTTAAACTCGCTTCCATGCCGCCAGATGCCAAACATCCCTACGGCTATGCACGTTACGAGTATCTGGCCGGATTGATCGTTTCTATCATCATCGTCGCTGTGGGGTTGTCGCTTGGAAAAGAATCTATCCTCAAAATCATATATCCCGAAACGACATCCATGAGCATTCTGACCATCGTCATCCTGGTCGTTTCCATTCTGGTTAAATTATGGATGAGTCATTTCTATAAAGTATTGGGAAAAAAGATTGATTCCGATACACTGATAGCAACCGGAACCGACAGCCGAAACGATATTCTCAGCACCGGCGCAGTCTTGCTCAGCCTTGTTTTATCTCATTATACCGGCATTGTATATATCGATGGCATCATGGGCGTTCTGGTTGCCGCATTTATTATATATAGCGGCATCGGGCTCATTCGCGAAACATTATCACCCATTTTGGGCGAGAGCCCCGATCCTGAACTGGTCACCCAGATCGAACAAAAGGTGATGGGCTATGAACATGTGCTCGGTATTCATGATCTGATGGTACACGATTACGGCCCCGGACATCAGTTTGCCAGCCTGCACATCGAGATGCCGGCCGAAATCGATCCGCTGATGAGTCACGATATCATTGATCAGATAGAGAATGATTTTTTTGTCAATGATCACATTCATGTTTCCATACATTACGATCCAATTGTAACATCCGATTCCAGTGTCGCGGAGACGAGAGAAAAGTTAAAGTCGCAGCTGGAGGCTTATGATAATACTTTGCGTTTTCACGATTTCCGCATGGTTCCTGGCGACACACATACCAATGTATTATTTGACCTGGTCATCCCCGCGCGATATCAAAATGATAAAGAAAAATTGCTTAAAGAAGTGGGTGGTCTTGTGCGCGGGATAGATTCGAAGTTTATCCCGAAAATCAAGATTGAGCATAGTTTTTCCGGAGAGGAAACACACGAATGAAGAACGATAAATGGAGGAATTGTATGAGTTTACAAAATTTGAGCGAAAAAAAATTTTATGACATTTCATTATTCAAAGCGACCAGTCTTGTCCTGTTAATTCTGTTAATGTTATGTGGCTGTAAGTCAATATCATCAGATGAAAAGCCTGAGAATTCCACATCCAATGCAAATACAGCCAGGGATACAAACAGTGGCGAAAATTCAGGTTACAAAGTGACCGACAATGTCACCAGGGATAGTATTAAATGTGAAATCAACAAGGAAAACATTTGTGTAAATACCGAAGCGCATTATCCATCATTTGGATTGCCAGCCATTGACACAGAGATAGCTAACTATACCGCCTCTGCAGCAGCAAAGCATATTCTTAATCTTGAAGCCGATTATAATGCATACTACAAGCAGGAAACAGACGGCGGCAATACGCCGGAATCCATCACACCGTTCTCCTTCGATATTAATTATACGATAACCTATAATGCAGCAGATGGAATTTATATTGTATTCAATCTTCATGACGATTCCAACCAACTGCTAAATGGCAGGGATATCGATGGGGATATCGAAATTTTGATGTTTAATCCAATCGATGGAAGTGTGATCACACCAGAATCGCTTGTGAATCTGGACGATGAAGGCGTGCTTAAGAAGCTTTCGGAGATGTGTACAGAAGCGCTCAAGAAGGATCTTGCGGGATCTGACAACGTAGATCCCGACTCAATCAATGTAATTCCCGATAAAACCCTATTTAAAAAGATAGCAAAAATCCCAGGTGGTCTCAGGGTTTATTTCTACACAGGTGATGTATCAAGCTGGGCTTTTTCTAATGTTTACGTCGACATCCCATGGTAACACAGCAACGGTTTCATCTTTACCTGGCACCTGAAGCAATTTATCTGCATCGTTCGCCGCATATTCGCAACGCCACGTAGGGGCGGCCCTGCGTGGTCGACCGCATGGCGAGATAGCTCGAAACAATCGGCGTATTAGGCCAGAGACGTGCGGTCCGCACGTCTCTGGCACGGTGTGCCCTATATGCGCCACCCAAATCATCCGCTTTTATATGGCATATCTCAAAAATTAATGCTAAAAGCAAAGCGACGTTTTTGAGACGTTATTTTAGTTGGATATGCATGTAAGTGATATCATGATTCCGTAATGAAAGAGGATAATATGGCTGAAGAGTTAAAATCGCAGGAAAATTCGAGACCCAAAGAGCGAATATCGTGTAAAATCGGCATTGGATTGCTGGTGTTAGCTGCAGGTGCGACACTTTTTTTCTCATCTGTGATGTAATAGAACCGCTTGGCAAATGGCTGTGTGATGACCATCGCGAAGTAACCGTAGTCATCGGATGCTGTATATTGGTGCCTATTTTGGTTTCTCTTGGCGTGCTTTTGGGCGGTAAATTAACCAAAGGAAAGGGAACCCCCCGTGATACGATCCTTTTCTCGATCACATCAGGTTCGCTTGGCTTCCTGGTGTGTTTGGCTATATTAACTATAGATAGAGGGGGTTCGGATTTGGGTGAAGCATTTTTTTATTTTTTATTCGTTTTTCCCTCGATCATTATAATTTTTACCTTTGTTGGTGCAATTAAAGGTTATGAACGGTCTGATAAGCGAGAAAGGAACCGTTTGAATAACCAGTAGACTCATTACCAAATTCCAGCCAACCGAACATTCGTGGCAGCCATCATCATAAGAGCTCCCGAGCCTCGTAACAATCCAACTCAGAATTTTACACACTGGCCAATATTCTTCCGATTATCACCTGTCACGATACAATCCGGTAATTGCGCGACAATTCAGGCTAACGAAAGACGGGGGATGATTAGGCGTTCTTCCAAAGTGCATTTCAAAGTGCCAAATTTGCACTTTGAAATCTCATCCAATGCATCCTACTTAAACTTAAACGGATATACAACCGGTATATTGCTGTCTTCAAATTCTCTATACTGATATTTGGATATATGTCTTAAAATACACTTCTCACTTTTTGCTCCCTTGAGTGTACCATCTATTGATTTGACATTCACAATTTTTCCACAGTTTAGAATTGTAAAACTCACCTTAAGTGTCCCCGCTTCGGGATGACAGGTCGATTGAATCTTTTTTGTCAATTCAATCATGGATTGTCGCACTTCATCTCGAGACGCCCCGCCTGGTTTAGTAGGAGGTACCCTTAGTTTAGGAGGACGTATTCCATATGCTTTCATTGGCGTTATAAAATCTGTATTATCATCCTCGTCCGTCTTCTTAGTATTGATTGGAATGGGATCTGGTATCTGTTGTTCGTCATCCACTTGTTCGAATATCATCGTTTCAGTTTGATTATCAATCGTTTCCTGCACATCTTGTGTATCTGGATTGGTTGGAGATGGATTGTCAGCCTGAGTCTCAAGCTGGGTTTCTGCTTGTACAGATCCAATATTTTCTGGCGATTCCTGTTTTGGCTGTTGATTTTGATTCGATTTTGGCGACTGACATGAGGCTATACAAAATCCGACCATGCCACCAAAACCGAGAACTGTCATCAAGCGGATGAAGCATTTTCGTCTAAATGATTTGAACGAGAACATTAGTTTATGGCTCCTTTCAATTCATTTCTGGTTCTTCTACGTAAAGAATCCAAATCAATATCCAGATCCAGTTTTCCATAATAGGACTTCAGATTCTGAAGTTTATTGTGACGGACAATGTTTTCCAAAGCCACTTCCACTGCTTTTGCATCATCCTTTACATCTAATATTTGTTTAGCTTTTGCCAACAAGTCAACATCAACATTGAGCTGTGTATACATATTTCACTCCGCTATCTAAAATGTCTCATAAGTTGACAGCATCATCGCTTACCCATCAAAAGACAGGGAATGATATTTAGATTATACCGAATTCGCCGCGTATTCGCAACGCGAATAGCGGCGAACAAAAGGGCGTATCGAGCCATGCGTGGCCCTGCCCGCATGGCTCGACAGCCCGAAACGGCTGCCGTATTCCCATGTAGAGACGTTCCATGGAACGTCTCTCATGGGAATAGGCAGCCCCCAAAATCATCCGCATTTATATGGCATATTTTGCGAAAAATTGGTAAAAGCGGCGCGGATTTGGGGTGTCCCTGATTCATGGAGGTGTTATGTCAGACGAACAACAACAGCATGGCGCGATATGCGAGGTTTGTGAGCAGGACATGCTGAACTGCAAGGGCTGTCTCGCAACCATCATCATCGACGGCGTGGCATATCAACGAATTCCAATGGGTGCCGATGACGATTTTTATGGCGGCGAAGATATGGCGGATGTCAAGCGCTGCGGCGATTGTGCGGCCTGGCGCGGACATTGTCATCACTGGGGATGCGACTGCGAAAGATGCCCCATCTGCGGCGGGCAGCTGCTGAGCTGCGACTGTGGCGAGGAATTTGAGTTTAAATAAACCGTTTGGGCAAACCGCCCTTTTATAAAGGATAACATAATGTCGAAATCGTTAGTATTTGAGCTGGGTTGCGAGGATTTACCCGCGCTTCAGATTGGCATGGCCATCGACGCATTGAAGGATGGCTTTATTTCGCGCTGCAAAGACGCAAGAATCGAACTGGGCGAAGTGAAAGCCTACGCATCGCCGCGCAGACTCGCGCTTTTGGTCGACAGCGTTGCCGAGCGCCAGAGCGACCTCGAGACCCTCAAAGTCGGCCCTGCCGTTGCCGCATGCAAGACGCCCGATGGCCACTGGACGCCCGCCGCAATCGGTTTCCTGAAGGGACTCAACGCCAGCGAAGGCCAGATCGAAGAAGTCACGCAGGAGCGCAAAAAAGGCAAACCCATGCAGTACATCGCCGTCAAGGTCTGCGAAAAAGGCGACGATTCGAGCAAGCTTCTCCCCAAAATCCTCGAAGACACGCTCGCCAATATTCACTGGGCCAAACCGATGCGCTGGTCCGACGAGCCGACGCTGTTTGCGCGCCCGGTGCACTGGATTCTGTGCCGTCTGGGCGATGAGATTCTGCCCGTCGAATTTGCAGGCGTCAAAGCGGGTTCGCTGACTTACGGCCACCGCTTTATGGCTCCGGCCGCCATCGAGGTCAAATCGCCAGCCGAATACGTCTTGAAACTTCGCGATGCCAAGGTTTTGGTCGATACCGACGAACGCCGCGCCAAAGTCATGGAAGAAGCGCTCGCCGCTGCCAAATCCGTCGGCGGCCACCTCGTCGAAAACCCCGAATTGCTCGAAGAAGTCGTCGAAATCCTCGAATGGCCGGTCGGCATCGTCGGCGCTTTCGACCCCGCATTCCTCAAGATTCCGCACGAAGTCATCATCACGAGCATGGTCACGAACCAGCGCTATTTCAGCGTCGTCGACGACAACGGCAACCTGATGCCGAACTTTGTCACGCTGTCGAACACCGAAGTTTACGACCGCAAAGTCGTCGCGCGCGGCAACGAGCGTGTCCTCGTCGCACGCCTCAAAGACGCCGAATTCTTCTATGCCGAAGACCGCAAGCACAACCTCGAATACTACAACGAAAAACTCACGCACATGCGCTATATCGAAGGCATGGGCTCGACATTCGACAAAGTCCTGCGCGACGAAAAACTCTCGCAGACCGTGGCCGACCTCTGGAACGGCGACGTGAACAAAGAAAACGTCCGCCTGACCGCGCATTTCTGCAAAGCCGACCTCGCGACGAACGTCGTCTATGAATTCCCCGAAGTCGAAGGCATGATGGGCGATTACTACGGCCGCGAAGAAGGCCTGCCCGCCGACGTCTGCACGGGCATCCGCGAAACCTACAGCCCGCGCCAGGCCGGTGCTCCTGTGGCGACAACACTTACCGGTGCCATCGCCGGCATCGCCGACAAAGTCGATACAATCACAGCTTTGTTCGCGCTCGGCCGCATCCCGACCGGTGCTGCCGATCCCTTCGCACTGCGCCGCGCCGCCAACGGCATCATGCGCACATTGCTCGAACATCATCAGACGATGGACCTCGAACCCGTCGTCAAAGCCGCCATCGCCTGTGTGCGCGAAACCGAAGCACGCCTCGGCGAAAAGCCCAAAACCGCCGACGATTCGGCCCTCTGCATTCAAATCATCGACTTCATGAAAACGCGTCTGCGCTTCATGCTCCTCGAAAATCACGCCGCCGAAGTCGTCGATTCCGTCCTCGCCGTCTCGCCACTCGCCGATGTGCCCTCGATCGTCGGCCGCGTCGAAACCCTCTCCCGCCATCGCGCCAGCGAAATGTTCGAAAGCCTCGCCACGACATTCAAGCGCGTGGCGAATATCGTGCGCCAGGCCAACGTCAAAACCGGTGATGTCGATACCAAGCTGTTCGAGGATAAATCCGAAAACGAATTCTACAACGCCATCACAAGCGTTTCTGCGGCTTACCGCGACGCCATGAGCGCCAAGGATTACGATTCGGCCCTCTCCAAACTCGAAACACTGCGTGCACCTGCAGATGCATTCTTCGATGCCGTCCTCGTCAACGCCGAAAACGAAGCCGTCCGCCTCAACCGCCTGGCGCTGTTATTGAGCGTTCAGGGGCTGTTTGATGTATTTTGTGATGTAAGAAAGCTGTAGGATAGATAGATGTATCAGAGCCGTTCCACGGAACGGCTGTACATTGGTTTTATCAGAGCCGTTCCACGGAACGGCTTTGCTTGGATGTTTGCATATATTTTGGTGTGGTGGCTATCGGCTTTGCCGATACGCCACACGCGCCGTCCCTATTGCCTGTCGGCAATACGGGGCGGCCGCCGCCGCTATTCGCAAGCGAATACGCGGCGGTTTTTGATTGAGGTTACCCATGCCGTTTGATCCGAATTTATATCATGAAAAATATAGAATTCCATCATCGCGCGCGGATTGGTGGGAATATTACGAAGGTATATATTTTATCACCATTGTGGTCAAAAATCGTCGGCATGCATTTGGCGAAATCATACGAAATACCCAAACAG
>CAMKRB010000106.1 GCA_946415045.1 uncultured Myxococcales bacterium | reverse complement strand
CTCTTAGCCATATTTAAAGGCTCAGTTTAACTGATCGTGGATATGAAAAAGTAAGGTTGTCTGCTTTGCGGCCACGAGCGATGCGCAATGAGCCACGAGTGCTCATTGGCAAACTCGACGCTTGATGCTCGGCACTCTTCGCCAGTATCTCACACATATCGTGGTAACGCCATATCCACACTGGTTAAACATAGCCTATTTAAATACGGCAGCCCCAGGGGATTTGGCGTGGTTATTTTACTTTCCGGATTTTTGTGCTAAAGGGACGGGAGTGTTTGCCGAAATGAAAAAACAAGGGGGATTTCTGTGCAAACGTGAAGGCCTGAGGATGTTTCAGGCTGTTGAATTTTAAACTCAGAGTGTGAGGATGGTTATGTTAATGCATAAATGGTTTTTGAGTGCCTGTATGTGTGCGGGATGTGCACTGGGCAGTCTTGGGCTGATGTCGCATGCCTATGCCGATAACTGTGATAATTTCGACAGAAACAAGGCATGGTTGTCGAATATGGAAAAGCTCAATGATGCCTGTGAAAAGGAGGATTGGCATGCAGCGTTGCGGTACAGCCGTGATTTAGAGCAGATTTGCGACCAGTCGCCGATTCTGAACTACACCATCGCCCAAATTCACAAGAAACTGGGCGATAACGAAAAATATCTTTTTTATTTGCAAAAGAGCACTCAGAATACCGAAAAGTATAGTATAGACAAGAATCTGCTCGATAAGATCTGGACTGAGAAATATATTGCGGTGAACCCCGATGCGGATCCTGCAAGGATTAAGGAAAGGGAAGCGGAGATTGCCAGTAAAGATGAAGAAATCGAAGTGTTAAAGGGACAGCTCAAATCCGTGCAGCTCATTGGTGGCGAAACCAGTGCATTGCAGGATCAGGTGAATTCAGCTCGAGCGTCAGACGATGCCTGGCTGTGGACAGGTGTTGCTGTGAGTGGTGCAGGTATTGTGCTGACGGCAGTCGGCAGTGTGCTGGTAGCACAGAACCGAAGCAGTGCCATTCGCGCGGATAATGGTGAACTCAAGGTGAAATCTTCCTATCCAACGGCCTGGGGACTGGTAGGCGCCGGTATAGGTGTTACCGTTCTGGGGAGTGTATTGTGTGGTTATTTCGGTTATAAATACCATATTAACCATAAGAACGATAATGTGAGTGAGTTATCGTTTAAATTCAGCCCAACCTATTCATCTTTGTCGTTTTCTTTTTAATACAGGAGATTGAGATATGCGTAGAATTATTCTTTGTCTGGCATGTGTCTCGGCATGTGGTATTTTGACGAACGGGTGTGATTCTGAGGGACAAAATGCCCTCCGGCTTTCCTGTGAAGCGACTTTGGGGGATAAGGCTGTCTGTAAAAAGATATCCAATGATTTACAGCTGTATTGTTTCAAGAGCGAAAAAGTATCATCTGAGAATAAAGAAAACTGTCTGTCTGTGGTGAATGATTTCGATCTGTCATGTGTGCTGAGTGGTGGACTGGTTGAAGAGAAACTCTGTAAATGTGATGGAATAACCTGTGATGATGGGGGCGTTTGTATTAGTAACAAGAATGTTCTCAAATGTGAGATTGAACGCAGTTGTGATGATGGTCAAACAAAGTGTGAGAATAGTGTGAGCTCGGATGGAAAGAGCATCGGTCAGATTTATACATGTGTCAAGGGCGAGTGGCGTCCCCCAACGGCCTGCAATGATGTTTCGTGTCAATATAAAGAAAGTGATGCGTCGAAACGGAAAAGCGACGATTTGGGTGTTTGTGGAGAATGTGTGGATTCAACGATATCTGCATGCGTGGACAGCCTGGATACCGGTATTGGACTGATTCCGACATGCCGCAATGGCAGCCGTGTGATGGAGGCATGTGCAAACAATACATCCTGTAAATCCGACGAAGAATCCGAATCCGTGTGTGGCAGCTGTCACAATGGTGATACGCAGTGTATTGATAATACATCCTATCAGATCTGTGAGAAGGGCAAGTGGTCTGAGACAAAGGTTTGTCCGGGCAATGCACAGTGTGTGAGCGATCATTGCGATGACGCCGGTCTGACATCCTGTACAGGGACAACTACACTATGCAGGGATGGAAAGATTCAGGAGTGTATTAATGAAAAATATACAGTCGCTGTCGCATGCCAGAATTCCAATGGATGCAAAGATTCACAAACCTGCGGAGAATGTCGTTCGGGAGAATCCAGATGTGAGAATAAGGACAATCCGGCAGAGGGCAGCTATATTTATTCATGCGGGAATGACTACATGCCTGTTGAGCCACCGGAAGATTCCGTTTACAGCTGTCAGAGTGATACAGATGACGGGGAGTGTACAAATGGGTTTTATAAATTGATACCAGAATTGTTGGGAGTAAAAAAGACCGTTGTTCAGACGTGCAGCAATGGCAAATGGCCGGTTGTAACATCTGAATTGTCGTGGCCAAATGATCCAGTCAACGATGCGTTGTTCAGCCATGTCGCAGCCTGTTCCGGGAAGATTCTTTCTCTCTATTCAAACTATAACAATGTATTTACTGTCGAATCCCAGAATACAGATTGCAAGGATTTTCGGTCTGGTGAGGCGTATTCAATAACTGCTGAGGATAATATCTATTATATCCATGGTTTGTACAGTTCAACGTATACTTTAAGCGCATTTCTTGAGGAATTCTATGGCGCAGACAAAACCAAGCCGTGGTTCTTTTCAAACAATAGGTATCTGTGGTTTGGCTGCAATTCAGTTACCTGTGCCAAGGCTTCTGTTTGTCTCGATATCCTCACGCAGGACAGTGGGTTTACCAGCAATCTGCAACCTTCGGCTTACATGATGGAGATCGATGCGAGCAATCCGGATTCGCCAACGATTAAACTGACCAGGTCTGATATCGCATGCAATTCGAATCGAACGGATATTGTTGGCCATTGTACGAAATATGCCATTGACATGACGCATCGCTATGATTGGGAAGATGCGATTCAATCACAGTCGATGTCTTTTGATATATGCAAACTGGGATATCAGCGGAGTGTCGATTGCAAAAGCAATGGCGGCAAGTATCAATGCACTCTGAAGCCACAGAAACAGATAGAGGATGGTGCCGGATTCAGCGACTCCATTTCTTCGCATCTGTGCATCGATTTTTACGATAAAAACCATCGTCATTCAGCCTATCGGTTTGCGAATACAACAGCGAATCTGCAGGACACATTCAACTGGGTGGAGACGCTGCCGGAAGATTTGAGCTCCAAATACATCATCAGGTGCAAATCCAATCTCTGCAACGAAAACTGGAGCGATTGCCTGTGTCTGGATGAAGAAGGTCATCCGTGCACATGCAATGATGCTCAGGATGGCTGTGCAGAATAGCTGCAATTGTTAGGTAACTTCTGATTTAATGGCCCCTATCCCCTACCCCTTTCCCAAAAGGGGCAAGGGGAGCGGTTTTGCGCGAACTCGAAAGCGAGAAAAGATAATTGTTCAGACATTCCTTAGGGCGGCAATTGGCCGCCCTGTTTTGTATCTTGTGAGAACGGATCCTGTTAGAGATCGTAATCGGCGGGCAGGCCGAGGGCGGTTGCACCTTTTTCTCGCCATCCTTCATTGTTTGTTTTCATGATTATCCAGTTGTCTTTGGAGAGGCCGGAATTTTCAAAAGCGTTGTAATAGTGGTCAAATTCGGATGCTTTGGAAACATCCCATTTGTCCAGTGGCTGATCAAAGGCTGCTGCGCCCATAAACATCGTTTCGATATGCGAGAGCCTCGGGGTTTTCCATGCATTCAGCGGCTGATTGAAGGATGTGGCGCCGCTAAACATATCATCTGCATGCACCAGCCTTGAGGTATCCCATTGGTCCAGAGGCTGATTGAAAGCAGTGGCTTCGCTGAACATCGATGTCATATTGATGACGCTGGAGGTGTCCCAGCCATTCAGTGTTTCGTTGAATACTTTGGAACCGCTGAACATACCATCCATCGTTGTGACACTGGATGTCTTCCATTTTCCGAGTGGTTGATTAAAAACGACTGTATCGCTGAACATGTTGTTCATGTTGGTGACGTTGGATGTGTCCCATTTTTCCAGAGGCTGATTGAATGCTTTGGCACCGCTAAACATGCCTTCCATCGTTGTGACACTGGATGTGTTCCACTTTTCCAGAGGCTGGTCAAAAGATTCGGTCATGCTGAACACGCCATCCATATCTGTGATGCCGGATGTATTCCATTTTTCCAGAGGCTGGTTAAAGGATTGTGTTTGAGCAAACATAAATCTAATGTTAGCAACAGCGGATGTGTCCCATTTTTCAAGCGGTTGATTGTAGACAGCTGCGCCTTCGAACATGCTTTCCAGTGTTGAGATGTGGGAAATGTCCCAGTTTTCGACTGACTGATTAAAGGAGGCTGCGCTGTTAAATATGTTGCGCAAACTGTCTGTCTGGCTTAAATCCGGAATATCAATGACAGAGATTTTGGTGAGACGATTGGCGTTTAAGAAAGCGCCATTGGATGCCAGCATGATTGGTCCAAAGCTGACAACTTCGGTGAGTGCGTTGGGATTTTCTGCAGTGGATTCGCAGGAGTTGTCGATACATTTCCATGCAGATATATCACCTGTCACTTTTATATGATACGAACCGGCTTGAGCATAGGTATGAGGATTCATTTCTTCTTCGCATTTATCGAATGATTCCTGATTTCCGTCACCCCAGTCGATTGTATAATTGCCGGTAGACTCGTCGCCGCATGGGAACAACACATCGATTCCCGGATTTTCAACATTCCAGACGGTTTCGAAAACGCGAGGTGCGCAGCGGCCGTCGTTGCGGCAGAAAAATGCATCGCTGATGCACTGGCTGTCGGACGTACATTTGGTCGAGCATTTATAATCGATGAAGCTGTCGCAGAATGCATTTGCGCAGCCGGCATTGTGTTGTTCCAGGCAATCCTTGCCCTGTTCGGGACTGGATTCTTCAGTGTCTTTCATATTGTTGTGATTTGCGTCGATTTCAATGCACTGGTTGCCGTCTGCCGGAATATATCCGCTGTCGCAGTCGCATACAGGCTGTTTATCTGTACCTGTTTTGCAGGTGCCGTGCCCGCTGCAGTCGATACCGTTGCACGGATCGGCTGTATCATTTGCTTCACAAATCAGCGCATTGCTTGAAGAATTGTGGAAAGACGCATCACATGTGCATTTGGGTGCATTTGCAGAATCGACGCTGCATTTGCCGTGTCCACCGCAGTCGATGCCTTTGCACGGATCGGCTGTATCATTTGCTTCACAAATCAGCGCATTGCTTGTTGAATTGTGGAAAGACGCATCACATGTGCATTTGGGTGTATTTGCAGCATCGACGCTGCATTTGCCGTGTCCGCCGCAGTCGATGATATCACACGGATTGGGGGCAGGGGTGGATTTGGAATCGTCGCTGCAGGCAGAAAACAGCAGCATTGCAGAACAAGCAAGTGCGTAAGCTGCATTTCGCCGCAAGTGTTTATGATGTGGCGAGGGGATTGTGGAAACAGTATTGCGGTTTTGGAAATGCAAACTCCGAAGGTGAGACATTTGGAACTCCTTATAAGACGATGCAAATCAGCCAAGGTTTGAATCGTTCGACAGACCGGGGCGTTGCGGGGGAACCCCGCACCGGGGGTAGGCGCGTATTTGCGCAGCAAATAGCGCCGCAGGGGGCTTGGCCCCCTCACTACAATTTTAACAATAAATACCACAGACTTCTGGAAATGCAATGGTGTGTATTGTCGTGATGCGGGTAATGTGATATTTTCCTATGTCGTTACTTTTGAGGAGGGAATGATGCAGCGATCGTTTAATTATAAAAGTTCTTTTTGTCTGGCATTCGCGTGTGCAGCGGTTGTTGCGGGATGTAATCACCGTGTGGAGCCCCAGCCAACGAATCTGGGACAGCCTGCGGCGAATTTGCCTGTGGCGGCTCCGGCAGCGGATAATCAGGACAAGTGTCACTTCGATGGTAAGATTATCACTTGTGAGAAGGGCGTGTGTGATCCGGCGACGGGTAACTGCGTGGATTGCCTGGCGTCGAGCGACTGTAAATCCCCAGAAAAGCCCATATGCAGCGAAAAAACGTGTATCGCATGCGACGCCGCACATGCCTGCGACAACGGCAAATGCGATGTGAACACGGGCAAATGCCTTGAATGTCTGGCCGACAGCGACTGTCCGACGCGCCAGAGCGGCGTATGCTGGCAGGGGATATGTTCGGCGTGTAATGCGCAAAATTGCACCCAGGCTTGTAATGATATCACAGGCAAATGCGGCGAACCCGTGATTTTGCCATGTCCCGGCGGCAACTGCGGCGATCCGTCGCCCGCAGGCCCCATCGATCCCGGCACGATCGCAATCGGCAATCATATCGGCATTTTAATTATCAATGTGCCCGACCGCCATGCCGACGAAAAGCCCACAGAGATTGGATCCTATAAAGTCGATGCGCGGGTCAACGGCATGTATGCCGTCGTTTCGACCGAGTTTACGGTGTATAATCCCAATCAGCGCGTTTTCGAAGGCGAACTGGAGTTTCCGCTGCCGGAAGATGCGGTGGTTTCGGGGTATGCGATCGACGTGAACGGCGTGCTCGTCGATGGCGCAGTCGTCGAAAAAGAAAAAGCGCGGATTGCGTTTGAAAACGAGGTCAAGAAGGGGGTTGATCCCGGGTTGGTCGAGCAGGTGAAAGGAAATGCCTATCGGACGCGGATTTATCCGATACCGGCCGAAGGTTCGCGGCAGATTCGCGTCGTTTATACGACGCCGCTGACGATTGCGCCCAACGGCGATGCGGCTTTGGCGCTTCCGATGCCCAAAACTAAACTCAAACAGCGCGATATCTCGATTTCGGTCGCGAGCGGAATGCCTGCGCCAGCCGTCGGTGGTTTGGGCGACAAGCGCTTTGAATCTGCCGAAGCCGTCTGGCGCGTCGAATCGCACGATACCGATATCACGCCGACCGAAAATGTGCTCGTTGCGATGCCGAATCTGCCGGATGTCGTGACCGGAATTGAAGTTGCCAATGGGGATATTTTCTTCTCGGCTAGCGTGAAGACGGCGGACGTGGCGCAGCCGGATATGCCCGCGATGCCTGCAAAATGGCGGATTATCTGGGATGCCTCGGGCAGTCGCAGTGCCGCTGATATTGCCGACGCGCGCAAATTGATCGATGCGCTTCCCGAAACTGCAAGCTACGAACTCCACGTTTTCCGCAATGCGCTCGAGCCCGCGCAAACACTCAATTCCCGCGCCGAACTTATTGCAAAACTCGATACATTGGCCTACGACGGCGGCACCGATTTCGACCCGCTCAAAGCCGTTGCCGCACAAAAATTCGACGGACCGACGCTGTTTTTCACCGACGGCATGGATACGATGAACGGCGCATTGCCTGAATTTGGCGCGAATTCGGTGGCTGTTCTTTCGGGTGCTGCGCGCGACGTTTCGGCCATGCGCAGGATTTGCGGTGGTCGCACGCTCAATCTCGATATCACCAGTGGCGAAGAAGCGCTCAAACAAATTCTCGTTGCGCCGCCAGTCGTATCGGGCGTGAATGGCGAGAATCTGGCGAATATTCAGGGAATTGGCCTGCCTGCCGCAGGTCGCGTCACCGTCGTCGGCCGCATGAGCGATTTCACGTCGCAAGCCACCGTCCTGCTTTCGGATGGCCGCAAGATTCCTGTGACTTTCAACGCGAGCGCCGTTCCCAACGGCAGAACCATTGCCTCGGCCTGGGCGGCACGCCGCGTCGACGAGCTCTCTCCGCGGGCCGATGATAATCGCGAAGAACTGCTCGCCATTGGACGACGTTTTTCGATTGTCAGCCCCGTTTCGAGCATGATCGTCTTCGAACGCCTCGACCAGTGGCTGCAATACGACATCGAACCGCCTGCATCCCTCACCGAAATGCACGCACGGTGGCTCGATATGCGCCCCTCCGAAGGCCAGAAACAAGCCGAGAAACTGCGCAAAGAGCAAGCCTGGGTTTCCCAGCTCACCAGCGAGTGGAATGCACGCGTTGCCTGGTGGAATGACCCCATTCCCAAGATCATAAAGAAACCAAAAAATAGTGGCAGAGGCGGCAGAGGCGGACTCTTGGGCAACATCTTTGGCGATGATGATGACGCGGTTATGCGCGAAAGTGCCCCTGCGATGGCCGCCATGGTGGAAGAAAGCGAACCGATGGATGCAGCAGCCCCGGCCAAAGCGGCAAGCGCCGGCGGTGGAGCCGCACAAAATGCCGTACAACGCGAAGTCGGAGCTTCCATCACGGTGAAAGCCTGGGATCCGCAGACGCCCTATATCACGGCCATCAAAGACGCTTATGCCGTCTATAAAACGCCCGAATCGCTCTACAAGGAATACCTGAACCAGCGCGCAAATTATGCCCAGAGCCCCGCATTCTACCTTGACTGCGCTGGTCTTTTCTTCCGCGAAAATCAGCACAAACTCGCCGTGCGCATTCTGTCGAACCTGTCGGAGCTCAAGATCGACGACGTGGGCATGCTGCGCATTTACGCATGGCGGCTGCGCGAAGCCGGCGATTATGACACGGCGATTATGATTCTGCGCAAAGTCGCCAAACTGCGCGGCGACGAAGCCATCAGCTGGCGCGATTTGGCGCTCACCCTCACGATGCGCGGTAAAGCCAATCACAATGCCGCCGATATTCAGGAAGCTCTCGAGCTCTTCCACAAAACCGCATTCACGGCCTGGGAGCGCGGCGACGCCATGTGGACCGCGCTGATTGCGCTCGAAGAACTCAACGAACTCGTGGCATGGACAAAACGCGAACAATGGAACGGCGAAGCGCCTAAAATCCCGGAATTCGACAACAAATTCGCGCAAAATCTCGATACCGACCTGCGCATCATGATGACTTGGGATGCCGACAACACCGACATCGATATGCACGTCGTCGAACCGAGCGGCGAAGAAGTCTACTACGCGCACAATCGCTCGAGAACAGGCAGTCTCGTCAGCCACGACGTCACCACCGGCTACGGGCCCGAAGAATTCCTGCACAAAATCGCGCCCAAAGGCAAATACAGCGTTTTCACCCACTATTTTGCTTCGCATCAGCAGAGTCTCGTGGGTCCTGCAACGATCACCGTGACTTTCTATACCAACTGGGGACGCCCCAGCCAAAAGAGCGAAACGATGAGCCTGCGGCTCGATAAGGCAAGAGACAGAATTGATGTCGGCGAATATACCGTTGAATAGTGGTTTGTTTTGATATGAATACCCGGTTGGTATTGGTCGCCAACCGGGGGGTTTTGTTTTGTGCTGGCTGATTGCCTTCTTTTGCCAGTTGGTTTGAACCCGAAGTGTAATTGTTCAGCCCTATATTGCCATCTAAAGGACTTTATGAAAATCAATCCAGGCAATAGGCAGCAGGCAGTTGGCAACAATCCTTTGGGAAAGACATAAATTCTGATAATAGCCTAATTATTGTGGATGAGACACTCCTGCCTTAGGCCTTAGGCCTTGTCACGGTTCAAACTCTAAGCTTTAGAAAGAGCATACGGACTGAATCGTTACACCCGAACTGTATCTTTCGTGATTTTGAATTGAAAAAATGACAAACCACATGTAGTGTTTGGGTGCATATGTTGTTGGGATGTGTGCATTAAATTTGAAAATATGAGATGATGGATATGAAAAAAAGAATTTTTAGCGGTATTTTGGTGGTGGTTTCCGGTCTGGCTGTGGCTTGTGGTGATGAGAAAGACGCCAGCAAGAGTGAGGGAAACACACCGGCGGTGTGTGAAGCCTCCTGCAGCAACGACAAAGCTGTGGCTTGTGATGCCGATGGTCATCCCAGCGAAACGCCATGCGTCAATGGGTGCGATGCAGATGGTAAATCGTGCAAAACATGCGTTGCTTCCTGCAGCGGCAGCAAGCAGATCACCTGTGACAGTGCGGGTAAAATCGTCGAAACTTCATGCCCCAATGGG
>CAMKRB010000105.1 GCA_946415045.1 uncultured Myxococcales bacterium | reverse complement strand
GTTACTCCTGCCTGAGCATCCGCATGGCATTCAAAACCGCCAGGACCATCACACCAACATCTGCAAAAACCGCCGGCCACAGACCAATCAGTCCCAAAGCGCCCAATGCCAGAAACAGCACTTTCACGCCTATGGCAAATACGATGTTCTGCATCACAATGTTGTGCGTGCGGGATGCTATCGACAGCGCATCGAGCAGTTTTGCGGGTTCATCGGTCATCAGCACGATATCGGCAGCTTCTATCGCGGCATCAGCACCAAGACCACCCATCGCAATACCAACATCTGCCCGCGCCAGAACCGGCGCATCATTGATTCCGTCGCCGACAAACGCTACTGCGTGCGATTTGGATAGCGTTTCGAGCTTTTCGACTTTTTGCTCAGGCAAAAGGCCTGCATAGAATTCATCAATACCTGCTTTTTGTGCGATATTCTGTGCAATCGATGCGTCATCTCCTGTGAGCATCGCAATGTGGTGAACATGCGTCTTTTTGAGGTTCTGTATGGTTTGCACTGTATCTGTTTTGATTTCATCGGCAATCACGATGCATCCCATGTAGTGCCCGTCTTTTGCGACATACACCTTCGTCCCGATTTCAGTGCACGGCGTATAACCGATGGCCTGCTGCACCATCAACTTCTCGTTGCCGACATCGATTGTGCCCGTTTGGGCATGTGTGACGTGGATTCCGGAACCTGCAATCTCGCTGTACGCATCCGAAGAATCCGGCTGTGAAACCTCAATTCCCCGGCGTTCGGCTTCTCTTAATATGGCGCGTGCAATCGGATGATTCGACATCACCTCGCCAGTCGCAGCAGTTGCAATGATTTCGCCTTCGGAATGACCGGATTCTGCATGCACGCCGACGACTTCAAAATTGCCGTGCGTGATCGTTCCCGTCTTGTCAAAAACAATCGCATCCAGACGGTTCAGTGCCTCCAGATAATTGCTGCCCTTTACCAGAATACCGCGTCTTGATGCCGCACCAATGCCACCGAAAAACGTCAGCGGTACCGAAATCACAATCGCACACGGACAGGAAATGACCAAAAAGACACATCCACGGCGAAGCCAGTCTGTCCACTCTCCAAATCCGGCCAGAACCGGTATAATCGATATCGCTGCTGCCGCTGCGACGACGATTGGCGTGTAATACCGCGCAAACCGCGTGATGAACTGCTCCGCCGGAGCCTTGCGGTTCGCTGCATTCTCAACCATTTCCACAATCCGCGATGCCGTCGACTCGCCAAAGGCCTTCGTGACCTCAATCGTCAGCGCCGCAGTCTGATTGATGCATCCCGAAAGTACGGTATCTCCCGATTTGACTTCGCGCGGCAGCGATTCTCCCGTAAGCGCACGCGTGTCCAGCTCTGAATTGCCGTGAATGACTGTACCATCCAGCGCAATCCGCTCACCGGGTTTGACGACTATCGTCTCACCAATGGCGACTTCTTCCGGCGACACTTCAATCATCTCGCCATTTCGCATCACTCGCGCCATGTCTGGCCGGATGTCCAGCAGCGAATTGATGGCACGCCGCGATTTCCCTACCGCTGTGTCCTGGAAATACTCGCCAATCTGATAAAACAGCATGACCGCAACTGCCTCGGGATATTCCCCAATCGCAAATGCCCCAAGCGTCGCTACCGTCATCAAAAAGTTTTCGTCAAAAATCCGCCCCTTCAGAATGTTGCGCCCCGCCCGCTTCAGCACGTCATATCCCAGTATCAGATAGCTCACCACAATCGGCGGTAAAATTATCATCCATGCGGGCTCAAAAATGTAGTATGCCGCGATGCTCACCAGCGCCAGAATTCCGCCTGCAATAAGCCGTCGTAACCGCCACGGAGAATCTTCATCGTCATCTTGTTCGCACTCATGGCAATGCGGACAATCACAGCATTTGGGCGGTAAAATGTCTTTATCATGCGTGCAGTCGTGGTGCACAACCTCGACATCGGGCTCGTAACTGTGCACGATGCGCTCTACAGCCTCATGTATCTGCTCAACTTCTGATGCATGCGCCGCACTGACCCAAATCCTCAGCGTTTGCTTTATCAGATTTACCTTCGCCTTCTCCACGCCTTCCAGCTTTGCTGTATCGCGCTCTATTCTCGATGCGCAATTCGGACAATCCAGGCCTTTCAGGCTAAATGTTGCGTCCATGTCGCTCTCCCATGACGGTTAAATTGTTGAGCAAATGCTCAAATTTTAGGTTGCAATTCGTTGTATAACATATTTGTAGCTGTTTTGCAGGGTTATTCCCTCAGGTGCGCAAGCGCCAGATTCAAAATCAGATGCACATGCTCGTCGTCCAGACTGTAGTAGACGATTTGCCCGTCACGCCGCGCCCGAATCAGCTTCGATGCTTTTAGTGCTGTGAGCTGATGTGATACTGCCGATTTGGTCACGCCCAGAAGCGACGCCATATCCGACACACACAATTCACCGCTTTGCAAATACTGCAAAATCCTTACGCGCGTCGCATCCCCGAAATTCTTAAACAACGCCGCAATGTCGACGTATTCGTCATCCGGCAGCATGTTTGCACGAACTTGCGCAATCGCCTCGGGATGAAGCACTTCACTGCTCGTTTCATGTCTGTCCTGTGCCATCGGAACTCTCCAAAAGATTGAGCATTTGCTCAACTGTTTTCTGTTTAGAGAGATTCGCCAGGTTTGTCAAATATTTTTTGCCGTGCAATTCCCCGGGGTTACGCTTCGCTCTCCCCGGGCTATGACGTTGCACGCCTTCTCAGCGTGCCGGCGGTGTCGCCACTGCGTGGCGAGCCTGATCTTATTCACTATTCACTATTCAAATCAGCGGTTTCAAATACCGACCCGTATGTGACGCTTTGACTTTTGCAATCTCCTCGGGCGTCCCGACGGCAACGACCTCTCCACCGTCCGCTCCCGGCTCCGGACCAATGTCTATCACATAATCCGCCGATTTGATGATATCCAGATTGTGCTCGATGATCACCACGGTATGCCCCATATCGGCCAGACGATTCAAAACGCTGATGAGCTGCCGCACATCGTCTGCATGCAGCCCGGTTGAGGGTTCGTCGAAGATAAACATCGTCTTTGTCCGCGATGTCTTCGCGATCTCCGTCGCGAGCTTCATGCGCTGTGCCTCGCCGCCCGAAAGCGTCGGACTCGGCTGTCCCAGCTTGATATAACCCAGCCCCACATCGCAAACCGCGCGCAGAATCTTTTCGATCTTGGTCTGTCCCTCAAACAGCGACAGCGCATCTTCGAACGACAAATCCAGCACATCCGCAATGCTGCGGCCCAGATACCGCACGCGCAGCGTCGCGTCGTTAAACCGCCGCCCCCGGCAATCCTCGCACTCGACATACGTATTCGACAGGAACTTCATCTCAATCGTGCGCACACCGGCTCCAGCACAGGTTTCGCAGCGGCCGCCATGCTTTGTCGAAGATACGTTGAAACTGAACCGCGACGCCGTATAGCCATACATTTTTGCATCGGGAATCGCAGCAAACAGCGCACGAATCAAGTCGAAAACCTTTGTATAGGTCGCAGGATTCGACCGTGGCGTGCGTCCGATCGGCTTCTGGTCGACTTCGAGCACTCGCCCGATTTGCTCGAGCCCCTCGATATCGTCGCAATACTGCCGCCGCAGCGGCCGCCCCGCCAGATAATGTTTGATATTTGGCAGCAGCAAATCGTTGATCAGCGTCGATTTTCCCGATCCGCTCACGCCGGTTACGCAAACAATGCAGCCCAGCGGAATCGATACATCCACGTGCTTTAAATTGTTCTGATGCGCATTTTTGATATGAATCCAGCCGCTCGCCGGTCGCCGCGAAACGGGCACCTCGACCGATTTGCGCCCGCACAGATAATCCGCTGTAATCGAATCGTGCGCCGTCGCTATCTCATCCGCAGGTCCTGCATACATCACATGACCGCCGTATCGCCCGGCTTTGGGACCGATATCTATTAAATAGTCGCACGCCCGCATCGTCGCGTCGTCATGCTCGACCACGACCACCGTATTGCCGCGATCCCGCAGTTCCTGCAAAACGCTAATCAATCGCGCCTGATCCCGCGCATGCAGCCCAATCGAAGGCTCATCCAGAATATACGTCACCGCCGTCAATCCGTTTCCCAGCAATCCCGCCAGTCGCACGCGCTGCGCCTCGCCACCCGAAAGCGTCTGTGCACCTCGCGAAAGCTGCAGATAACCAAGCCCCACGCGAGCCACAAACCGCAGCCGCTCCAAAAGCGACGGCATCAAATCCTCGACGATGCGCGCCGCAACCGGATCCAAATCTGCCGTCGTCACATGCTCAAAAAAGCGAATCGCCTCATCTATCGTCATCATCTGAATCGATGCCAGCGTTTCGCCGCCAAATACGACATTCCGCGCATGCACATTCAACCGGCAGCCGCCGCAATCCGAACATGGCACGGTCTCGGCAAATCCCATCAAATGCTCATATAATGCGCCCCAGCCGTCATATCGCTTTAACAGATGCGTCAGCCGATCGGCCATATCCTGCAAAAATGCATCCTGCGCCGCAGCCGTTAAGCCTCTCCACGCTGCGCCCGCCTTGATCCCGGCAGCCTTAATCCCGGCCTTCACTTCTTTTTCAATCGCCTGGGCGACTTCTTCGTCCGATGCATCCGCAAGCGGCAAAAATCCCATCGCACCATCGCTTGCAAACAGCGGCAAATCCGCATCCCCAATGAACCACTCGGGCCGCAGCACGACCTCCATCCCGACGCCGCCGCATCGTTCACAAGCACCCTGTGGCGTATTAAACGCCAGCATATTCGGCTGCAGCTCCGGGAACGACATCCCGCATCTCGGACACGTCGCTTTCTCGCTGAAAATCATCATCTGCGACGGCCCATCGGGCACCAGCCGCTCGACCAGACACTGGCCGCTGCCGTAATTCAGCGCCGTTCCTACCGATTCCCGAATCCGCCCCTCCGCCGACTTGCGAATCACGACCTTATCGACGACCAGTTCAATCGTATGCCGCACGTTCTTCGACAACTGCCCGACCGCGCTCAAATCGACCATCTTTCCGTCGACACGCACATGCGAAAATCCCGCCCGCGCCAGTTTTTTCAACACATCCTCGTGCATGCCCTTGCGCTGCTGAACAATCGGCGCATACAAAATCGCACGCGTGCCCTCTGGCCACGCCATCAGCCGCGATACAATCGCTGCAGCAGACGACGCCGCCACCTCAATCTTGCACTTCGGACACACCTGAACCCCCGCACGTCCCCACAAAAGCCGCATAAAATCATACACCTCGGTCACAGTCCCCACCGTCGACCTCGGATTATTCCCCGCCGTGCCCTGCACAACCGCAATCGACGGCGTCATCCCAGTCATCCGCGATATCGCCGGTCGCTTAATCGCACCCACAAACTGCCGCGCATACACCGACAGCGTGTCCAGATACCGCCGCCGCGACTCCATATAAAGCGTATCAAACGCCAGCGTCGATTTCCCCGATCCACTCGGCCCCGTCACCACGATAAAACGATACTTCGGAAAATCGATATTCACCCGCGCCAGATTGTTCTCCGTCGCCCCCTCAATATGAATCACTTCGCCGCTTTCGCAATGGTTGCACATGTGTTGAATGCCCAATATATATATATGATTTCGATCGTTCGATCATTCGATTATTCGATCGTTTGTATGGATCACACTTTTTTTGTTCGGCCGGTCTATTTGCGGCGATTCGCCGCAAATACGCCCTGCCTGTCGGCCTTGTGCTCGCTCACACTCGCACTGCGGCCTCTCGCGGCCGTCTATGTGCTCGCCCCCAAATGGGGCCTGCGCGCATACGCCGGCCGCCGCGTTTATATACACAACCACGTGAACAAATCAATACTGAACATCTAGCCGGTGACTTTATTCGCCAGGGGGGGATGATGTGCCGTTGCATATGATTCATCAAACTTCTACAATAATCCGGCTTGCCACTATGGGGTGTCATCACCAGAACCACAAAGAGGCGACATACTTAACCGTGGATAAAAACCACGGACAGACGAACCAACATCCAGGGCAATCTTATGAACAATTACTTGCTGCGATATGCAATCCTTATCTCCGGTTTGAGTTTGATGATGGTTTCCTGCTCGGATTCTGGGGGATCTTCCGAGTCCACAGATGGAGATATTGATAACCGCAGTGGCGCGAATATCGAAGATATTGATATAGAGAATCACGACGATTTGCCGTCTGCAGAAGTCGATGCCTCGGGCAAATGCGTCGATAAAACGCTTAAAGATGAACCGGGTGTTTGCGGATGCCGGTTTGAGGATATCGATATCGATGGGGATGGAAACACAGACTGCCCCAGACGCATGATTCCGGAAAAAGCGTTGCCGCCCTTGCAGGAAATCTCCGGTGACTGCGGCGGCTGGACTTATCCAAAGCATCACATCATTCGATATCCCAAATTGCCGGAATATGGTTATGAGGTCACGATAGATACCGAAAAATACCATATATCCAAAGTGTATGATGTATCAAAAGCTGACGAAACGACCAATGGTCTGAACCAGGCAATCGCGGATTATAAAGCAATGGGATATCAGCGCATTGTCATTCCGCCCGGTCACTATCCGCTGACTTCACAGGGAATTGTTCCCGGCAGTGATGTCGCAATTATTATGAGTGATGACGTCACTTTGCAGATGATTCCCGTCGATCGTTATGACTGTGGCCTGATTACAATTACGAAATCCGAAAATGTATATATCGAGGGCGGCACCTTAATCGGTGAACGCTACGAGCACCCAGGCCCCGCGTCTCAGGAGGAATGCGGAGGCATGCAGATATTCCACAGCGGCCATGTGTTTGTGAATGGCGTGACGATCAAATCGGTGCACGGCGATGGCATTATGGTATTGGATTATACCCCGGGGGATGAGGCTTCCATTGGCTCGGATGTGATTATTGCGAATTGCGAGATCAGTGATGCTTACCGAAATGGTATTGCAATTATACAAATGGATGGCATACGCATTACCAATAATCATATCCATCACACGAATGGCACGGCACCCCAGTTCGGAATCGATTTTGAACCAAATAGCCGCACAACCCGAAAAATTCATCGCGCAATTGTCGATCACAACAGATTCCACGACAATGTTGCCGGCGATTTGATCAGCTATGGTCAGAATACATTTATTGAATACAATCAGTTCGATATCGGTGATTTGGAAAAAATGATTGATAATCCGTTCATTCACAGAGCTTCCAATGGTACCTATGTCTTTTACCGCAACAAAGTCGCAAAACATGTGAACAATTCAGGATGCAGCAATCAATTGTTCTGCTCTTATGCAATTCCGTCAAAAGACGGAAAACGCGTGATTCCCGACGAATCAATGCAGAAATATCCGAGTTTCTTTGTGGAAAATGAAATCCCCAGAACCCGTGTCCAGCTCACATATATGAATCGTTTCTGCATCAAAAATAACATCATGCACGAAGGTCATCTGTCGTTCTCAGGTATAAGGGATGCGCGCGTATTCAACAACCGCGCCGAAAGATTCAGTGAGCATCCGTATACGGGGGATTATTCATGCCAGAATGTCTATGGCGGACAGGCCGGCGGTAATATGACGTGCCGACACGACGAATCAGGACAGGAAATCTGCACCGAGCATCAGCAGCTCAACAAATTAAATACATTCCCTTATGATACGCCGTTTACTGTGAATGGCCAATGGTATTAGAACTGGATAGATAAGCAGCATGCCGACGCTGGCGGCAAAGGCCGAAACCTGCGCGTATGAACGCAGCGTCGAATCAGCTGTCAAAAGGATTTATCTCTTTTTCGTGTGGCAGCTTGATATGTCAATGCGTATCTGGAGCAAAGACAATGAGGATTGGTGGGTTATGCTTTGGGTGGTTGCAAAACCCACACCCAACCCAGACCGTCTGAAACAGAGCAAAAGATTTTGATTAAAAAGAGTGATTTTGGCAGACCGGTATGTTAGTATAAGATAGGGAGTATTGTGTGTAATGTAACATAAACAATAACGATAACTTTGGAGGCTACTATGGCAGTGACGACGAAAGATAAGGAGCTGAACGTCAAGCAGGCTCAGGCGCAGGCGAAAAAAACGCAGCGGATTGCGGCACGTGACAAGGCCCGCAAACGCATGATGGAAGAAATGCAGGTCAAAATGCTTGGTCAGGCGGCCAAGGGCATGGCTTCGCAGCTCAAGGCCGTTGGCCTTGAAATGGCGGCAGATCGCATGAAGTCGTCTGTCGAAAGCCAGGTCACCGGTCGTATCCCAGGCGTATTTGGTCAGCTTGCAGCCAAAGGTATCAACCATGCCATTGATACCGGAAAGGTAAAGGCCAACCAGGAACTGGATAAGGTCATTTTTAATGATTATGCAAAGTCAAAAGGCAAGCAGAAGGCCGATAAGGCGGCTGCTGAAGGCGAATTCGCCCATAAGGCCGATGACGAAGCTGTTGCCGAAAATGTCGCTGTCGAAGAAGCCAATGCACCTGTTGCCGTCGAAGATGGCGTCGAGAGTGCCGGGGCTGCTGGACCTGTGGACGATGCTGCTCTGGCGGCTGAAGTCGTCGGTCACGAAGAAGCCAAAGCCGAACGCATCGCCAGCAGTGAGGCTGCACTCGCCGAAGAATCTGCCCGCGCTGAAGAAACGAGTAGTGCTGAAAAGGCTGCTGCCGCTGCCGAAACTGCAGGCGCAGATAAGGTCGAATCCAATGTGAAAGGTGCCAATAATGGCGGTGCCGGCGGCGCTGATGCCGGCGCTGCAGCCGGCGGCGCTGGCGCTGGTGCCGGCGGCGCTGGCGCTGGTGGCATTGATGTGCCCACTCAGCTCGGCGCTGGCGCGCCTACGGTCGCACCCAAAGGTGCCGGCACTGGAAAACACGCCGTCGAAGCTTTCTCCAATTCCGGACTCAGCTATCAGGTCGAGAATTTCGGCGGTCTCGGCGACAAGGCAAGCGCTGATGTCGAAAAGTCACAAAAGGCTATTGAAGACAAATTGCCCGGCGAAGAAGGCGTCGAAATCAATGACGGCAAGGCCGATAGCGATCTCGAAACCACAGTGTCGCAAACAAAGGATTCGAACGAAGGCGTTCGCGATAATGCTTTCGATGCCAATACCACCGTCGATCTGGAAAATGCGACTGGCGTAAAGGATGCTATCGAGGCTCAGAAAACTGCCACCAATAACGCCGGAAAAGACGATATCCCCGAAGAACCCGTCATCGAAGCCGATACCAGCTATCTGGAAGAAGGCAGAATCGAGAGCGATTCCAAACACTCCGATGCTCAAAGCAGCGGCGATGCCGCAGTGCAGTCGATCGATCGCACATTGCCCGAACGCGGCTTTGACGATATCCACGATCCTAGAATCGAACTGGAAGCCACCGAAGCTCTCGAAACCGAAAACGTCGCTACGGCTGAAGAAATCGCCGGCCTTGATGACGAAGGCAAGGGACTGATGGATGTGTGCGAGGCCGCAGACAGCTCGGCTGGCGAAATCTCCGCCGCTTCGGCTCAGATCGATGCTGCCGAAGAACAAAGCAAGGCGGATGCCGATGCCGAAATCTCTGAACACAATGAGGCCGTTGAAAAGGCCAAGGCCGAAGCCAGCGAGGAAGAGGCAAAGATCGTCGCTGAACAGAAGTCGGATCTCGATAGCAAGGTAGATTCTGAAAAAACTCAGTATCAGAACGATATCGGAAAACTTAACGAAGAACAGAAAGCCGAAATTACCAAAGCTCAGGGCAAGATCGATTCCGAACGCAGTAAGGTTCAGTCCGAACTCGATAAAGAACACAAAAAAGCTAAAGAAGACAAGAAGAACGCCGAGAAGGATGCTGAAAAAGAAGGCAAGGGCAGCTCCAATGTGTTCAAGAAAGCAGCCAACTGGGTGAAAGATAAGGTCAAAAAGGCTGCCGCATGGCTCAAGGAAAAATTGTCCACGATCATCAACGCGATCAAGCAGAAGATTTGCAGCCTCCTCGACAGATTCGCGGATTACGTCAGCCTGATTA
>CAMKRB010000104.1 GCA_946415045.1 uncultured Myxococcales bacterium | reverse complement strand
TGTGAAAAAGCCCCCAGCCGCGCGGGAATGCAAGGGGCGTTCGCGGAAAAACGCCCCTTGCCACCTGCGGCGCCTAGCCGCACAAATGAAAGAGATCACGGCGCAAGCTGTCAAAAAGAGCCTAGGGCTGAACAGTTACCGCCGTCCTCATCTCAGACAAAATACTCGCGTTTTCCACATCAGATCGGTATACTTCCGCCGTTCCGGGATACGGCTTACCCAGGCACCCAATATCCCCTAAATGACACATTCAGGAAATACCTATCATGAAATCGCATATGCTCATAAAAGCCTGTCTGTTGGCTGCCACATGTTTATTACTCCCGCCCCAGCCGGCAATCGGCGATGATTTTGTCCCATTGCGTATCGTCCCCAAAGTAAGAATTGAATTTGGCAGAACGGAAGTAGATCTTGATGTCACAAAAATCGGGAGCAGGCAAGCCGCCGCAAACCAGAAACTGGATGTGAGAATCCAGGAACTCGGCAACCTGCCCGACACATATGAACATATAGGAGGCATGCCGGTTGTCGCCGATTACGATGAAAACACAGCACCAGTCCTGCTGCGAACATGGGTCAACACGAACCAGGCAGGCAATGCCCATATCACGTTGAATCTGCCAGAAGGTAGATATATGCTCAAGATCACCTATGAAGGTCAGGAGAATACCAACTGGCGTCCCATGGTCATACCATTATCATCAAGTGGCTACAACACGCAGTGCGATGTCGATTTCAAGCTCAACCCAAAAGATGGCCGATATATATACAGGAATGATGAAACCATCATCCTAAAACCCAGTGTCTCGCTCTCGGGCTGCAGTCTTAGCAATATACTGGGCAACAATCTCGGCAAAATAGAGGACTACAAGCTCAGCTTCTTCGACGGCAGCAAACAGGAAAATTTCAAAATCACAAAAGACAACAAATCCATATCATACAAATCTGAACAAAAAGGCACATTTGAAGTAGATGTGGCTCTGTTATTCTCTCTTCCAACAACCGAGCAAAGCAATGGAAACATGCTGGTCAACCGGTCATCGTCGAATACTATTGAAATCTCATCACTTACCACATCTCGTTCTGATCTTCTGGAAATATTGTATTATTTCGACGGCGATTTTGTAGAACCGACCCCAACAATAGTAAAGAAATTTACTTCCGTAGAAATCACCTATCCAATCAGTGAGGATGCCAAGAACGCTAATTTCACTGACCCCCGCGTGGGCTTTCCCAGCCACTTGAAAGATCTCACTCTCAAATATTGCGATGAATCCGGAGAACAGTGTCATCTGGCATCAACGACTATATCTTACAGTTATAAAGATAACCTCACATTTAAAATACCGGAAAGATTCTCAGGCACCATATATCCAACGATTTGCCTTGACACCGAAATCTGTGATCAATCATTGCCCCCCGTTACAATTGAATCAGATGCTCCAATCATATATGGAGGTGCGGCTGCAATACTTGTTCTGATCACAGGGGTTATCGTCATCCGAAAGATGAAGCGACGTGCAGCCATTCCGCAGCCTCCCAATGATAATGACCTCAACGATCCGTTAGTTTGCAAAAAATATATTAGAAAGTGTTATGACATCGTTGCCAAAAAGCGAGTAAATGCAACAGTAGATTGGGAATACGACACCATCGAATCTTTCTATCGAAGAGTCGCATCAGATTTAAAAACGAAAGACACTGCATTTGAAAAATACAGCTTTGCGATGAATATGATGCTTGATAACTCGTCCTTCACCAAGGATGATCTCATCAAGGCAAGGAACCAGAGTCTTCAGATGCTCAAATAACCCTGGCATCTCATTGACCGCATTCACCTGCATGTCATCAGTAATTCGTCACAATCACTTCTTTTCCCGTTCGTCTGGATGCGTCGCAGTTAATCATGCGTTTCACATCCAGATGCGTCAAATGATAATCCTTATACAGCGAACGGACCAAATCGACATCATTATTGGACAGCATCAGGCGGGCACCCATTTTATCCAGGCGTTTGAATAGTCTGGCGAGCCGCTCGTGTTCAGACAGTCCGAAACCAGTTTGTGCATAAGCCGTAAAATCGGCAGTTTCACTCTCGGGCACATAGGGACTGTCAAAATATACAAAATCCCCAGGTTTCACCTCACTGCATGCATCTTCAAAATCCATGCAGTTTATCGATACATCAGCCTGATTCAAATATTCGCCAATCGCCCGGATATTCGCTTCATCAATGGATTTTCCGCGCACTTTATTATTGTATGGCACATTGAACACTCCTTTGCGATTGACGCGATACAACCCGTTAAAACAATGCTTGTTCAACCATATCATCAGCGCTGCACATTCTGCATCCAAAATGTTATTCGTAATTTTTAGATTATATTTATCGCGCATTAAATAATAGTATTCTTTATTGCAATCTGCAGCATCCAGTCTGTTTATGATATCGATGATTTCACCGGACGAATGTTTGATCTGTCTGTACAGATTGATGAGCTGCATGTTCACATCGTTTATCACTGCATTTTTCGGTGCCAGAGCAAGCAAAACCGATGCACCGCCGATAAACGGCTCGAAATATCGTCCATAACCGGCCGGCACCATCGCCTGAATTGCCGGCAGCAGCTGGCTCTTGCCACCAGCCCACTTCAAAACAGGGGTCATCCAACGTCTCCTCTTCATGCGGTTTTCACACAAATCCAACCTGTTGCGCACATTCCCGCACCAATCCCATCCTAACACATCCTGCATCACTTGGCACCCGCCTCATATCACAAAAACACTTGACGTTTTGCGCACAAAACAACAGAATTCATCGCTTTGACATTTGGCCTAAAAATAGCCGAATGTTTTGGTTTTCGCACAATTCTTCAACCGGTAATTCTATGATTAATCTGATTCTAAGTCTCATCATCGGCGCAGCAAGCTGGGTCGCCACATCATTTATCTTCGGTTCCATTCCGGCCGGCATTCTGCCATTTTTCATCTTCACCATCGCAGCGCTTATCCTGCTCAACCGCCGCACCGCCAAAAGCGTTCAGGCCATCACTTCGCGCATGACCCAGATGATGCAGAGCCTGCCCACACTCCCCAGCGAAAATGCCCGCAAAAACCTGATGGACAAAGCCATCGAAGTCGCAAAAGAAGGCTACGCCTATAAAAACTATCAGTTCTTCCTTGCCCAGCAGCTCAATTCGCAAATCGGCCAGCTATATTACATCCAAAAACGCTTCAAGGAAGCCGAGCCCTATCTCAAGGATTCGTTCATGCGTCCCGGCACACCGCGCGCCATGTACGCCTGCCTGTTGTTCCGCCAGAAAAACAAGGACGCCATGGTCGCCGAATTCGAAAAGGCCGTGAAATTCGACACAAGAACCCCGCTGCTTTGGAATCTCTATGCCTGGTGTCTCAACGAGCTCAAAGATCGCGACGCCGCCATCAAAGTACTCAAGCGCGGCCTCGACAACAACCCCGGCGACAAAACCACCCTGGACAACCTCGACCTCATCAAAAACAGCGGCAAGGTCAAAATGCGCAGCTACAACGAACAATGGTACCAATTCTGGCTGGAAGAGCCGCCACAGCAAAAAATCATGGTCTCGCCGTTCAGCAAACGCGCCATGTTCCACAAATAGTTGTTTTTTTCTGTCGCTATCGGGCTGCGCCCGATACGCGCCAGCCGGGGCCCGTCTATTGGCTGCGCCAATACGCCGGGCCTTCGTCATATAAGGACCTATCATATGGCTAAAGAACTCACACTCAAACTCGCCATCGGGCAGATGATCGTCGCCGGATTCGAAGGCACAAAGCTGCCCATCCCCTTGATTGGTGCGCTCACAAAAGGCGAAATCGGCGGCATTATTTTGTTTTCGCGCAACTTCGAATCGCGTGAACAAATCATGGCGCTGACCAGGCAGATTCACGACATCCAGTCGCCGTATCCGATTTGGATTGGCGTCGATCAGGAAGGCGGCAAAGTGCAGCGCATCCGCGAAAATCTGGGCAGTGCAAACATTCCTGCGGCTATGGATATCGCGCAAACGACGCCGGACAATTCCTACCGCATTGCATCGGCAACGGCTCAGGACCTCAAATCGCTCGGATTTGACATCAACTTTGCGCCGGTGCTCGATATCCACACCAATCCCGACAATCCGATTATCGCCACGCGAGCATTCGGAACGACGCCGCAGCAGGTCATCGACTTTGCGCTTCCCGTGATGCATGCACATCTGGATAACGGCATGATTCCTTGCGGCAAGCATTTTCCCGGACATGGCGATACATCACAGGACAGCCATACCGATTTGCCGTTCGTGATGCACGACCGTGCACGTCTGGAATCCATAGAGTTCAAGCCTTTCAAGGCTGCAATTGACGCAGGTCTGCCCATGATGATGACCGCACACATCGTGATGGCCGGGCTTGGTGAACGCTTCCCGTCGACACTGTCGCCGATGGTCGTGACCGACATCCTCAAAGACGAACTGGGCTACAAAGGCATCGTGGTGAGCGACGACCTCGAAATGGACGCGATTATCGACAGATTCAGCACGCTCAAGGCGGTTCAGCTGGGCATCAAAGCGGGTGTCGATATGTTTTTGGTTTGCAAATCACAGCATCTGTGGCTGCCGTTGTGCAAGCAGCTCGTCGAAGCCGTGAAGGATAATGCGGATATGCAGGAAAAAATCCTATCATCTGCGCAAAAGATTCTCGCATTGAAGGCCCGGCATTTTGGTACGCAGCTGCCATAGCCGTGCGTATGCAACGCATAGCACGGCTGCGTCGCGTATGGCGCAGCCATAGCAGACGCAACAAAAAAAGCCCGGCAGATGTAAACCGGGCATTTTGGATTAGAGAATGAAGACGACGTGCAGCTGCAGGCGCAGGAAATGCATCACGAAATCGTCTTTGAAGCTGGGAGTGTAGTCGAAGTTGAGGCCAACGCCGACATTTTGCATCATCATATAGGTGCCGCCGATGCCAAGGCGCAGGCCAAAGCGCGCGTCATCCCATTCGTGATGTACGTGATGCCACGGATCGACGTGATGGCCGTGTCCATCATGCTCCATGTCCATGTAAACCGCGCCAATTCCGAGGTTTCCGAAGAGCTCGAGCTTGTTGACAGCATAGATGAATTTGCCGCCAAATATGGTCGCGCCATAGAAACCATTGTGGTATTTGCTGTCGTCATCCTGAAACATACCGCCCAGATCCTGCTCGACACCGAGCGCCAGCCAGTCGATCAAGCGATAGCGTATGCCGAGTGAAAATGCGAAGCCGTGAAACTCGTCATTATTCTTGGCGATACGGCCGACGTAACCGAAACCGCCGTCGAGTTCGAGGCCGCCGCGGGCTTCGGCCTCGTTCGGCATGGAAAACGCACACAAAACCACCATCATGGCGGCCAACACAGCGACACCCAGGCGATGTCCCAATGACGACATCAATTTTTGTAATTTCTGCATGTATTGTTCTCCGTAAAAAAGGGGAAAAATTGCTGTTATCCGCACGGCAGGCGGCGAACAGCCCAGCGCAATCTTATAGGATTCGCGCAGAATGGAACAGACAAAAAAAGCCTCCATGGATGGAGGCTTTAGTTGCATGAAACTCCGAAACTGTTGCTCCGATTAGAGGAACATGGCGAGGAGGGCGACGAGGAGGGCATAAATCGAGAGCGACTCGATGAGTGCGAGGGCGATGATCATCGGGGTAAAGATTTTGCTGTAGGCGCCGGGATTGCGGGAAATACCTTCGAGTGCGCCGGCAGCTGCGCGGCCCTGACCAATACCGCAACCCAGTGCGGCGAAGCCGATTGCAATACCAGCGGCAACAAAGCGCATCGGATCCACGCCAGCCTTGGCGGCTTCGGCTGCAGCAGCGGGATCCTGTGCAAATGCCACGGAACCAACGAGAAGCATGGCAAACAGACTGGTAGCAAACAGAGCAAGTTTCTTAGAAGATGTCATTTGAATACTCCAAAAAAAGAAGGCCAAAATCGACCGGTTAGTAATATGTGTAAAGGATACGACGACCGAAACTAGTGAGACTCGGAAATCGCCTGTGAGATATATACAACAGACAGAATGCAGAAAACAGCTGTCTGAATGACGACGACGAGTGCGCCAAGGCACATCATGACAGCGGGAATGCCGGCGGCTACCAGCGTCGTGAGCACGGCCACGACTGCGTGATCACCATACATATTGCCCATCAGTCGAATCGAAAGTGTGACGGGGCGAACGAGCTGACAGATGAGCTCAATCGGGAACATGAGCGGACCAAGCACAAATATCGGCCCCCACATCTCCTTGAGCACATGCCAGAGACCCTTTTTACGGATGCCGGCAAGGGTTGAAACGAAGAAGACGATGAGCGCCATACCGACATTCGTATTCAGATTGTCGGTTGCAGGCCCCAGTCCAGGGATGAGCGCACAGATATTGTTAAACAGAATGAAGATGGCCAGTGCAAAGATGAGCGGCAGATATTTGCGTGCCTCGTCCTTGTCGTGCAGCTGCTCGATAAGCAGGTTGTGCACCATTTCAATCACCATCTCGAAAAATGTGCGCGGCGTGAGTTTCGCGTCGGGCGTCGGCTTGAACTTGTTCCATGATTTGAGCACAAGCACGACAACTGCCAGCATCGACAGCAACGTCAATACCACGTGCACAAACGAAACCGGCGCACCGTTGAGCCACGTACGGCCCAGGCTGTCGCCAAACTGCATCCACCAGTCATGAATGCCGGGGATGAAATCGACCAGCGAGCTGATTTCATGTCCTTCAGCAAGAACAACATTTAGCATTGCTCTATCACACTCCTTCAGAATGCTCAGATTCTGTCCCGCTTTCCGTCGGTTTTACGAAAAACGGCACCACAAGCAGTGGTAAATACATGGCCGATACGCCAATGGCAACTGCTATCACATCAAATCTGCATGCGACAACAAGCACCACGAGGATAACCGCCAGAACGAACAACTTCAACAGCGAGGCCACCTGAATGCGGTTTGCCACAGATACGGCAAGCGTTTCGGAGCCCTCCGGAGGCATAGCAGATTTTGCACCTGCCATCACCTTTGCGACGTATACCACATAGGCGCACAAAAGTGCGACAGAAATAATACCTGTTATCCCTGTTTGCAGTCCAAAATCGATATTTTTAACGGCACTCGCCACCACTGATGCGACAATCGCAAGGATTACTGCGGTGATCGTCGTCACCTGAAGTGTTCGGGGAATGTCTGACCAAATTTTTATCATCTGCATATCCACGTGTTCGCGGTACGCCGCGGCAACCTACTTGGCGTCATCGTCACCGAGTTTGCTCGCCGCTTTGATCGTGCGAACCAGCTCACGAACGGCTGCGGCAACGCCACAGCACACCCAGAAGATCGTTAAAATCGGCTTTGTGCCAAAGAAACCGTCCAGCGCATGACCAATAAAATAGCCAAAAATGACGGCAAGCAGCAAAAAAAGTCCGAAATTTCCCCATCCGGCAGCCGTCTTGAGACTTTCCGACTTGAGCTTTGCATCCGCTTCTTTTTGACTTTGCTTTGTGACATAGTTATCCAAAGCCGATTTGTGGTCCTGCGCAGCGTTATCGGCCAATGGCTGTTTTGTCTCGGGCTCGAAAAGCGATACCGGATCAGGGTTTTCTGTTGAATCCCCCTCGCCGCTGTCTTCGTGGACGACAAAATCTTCTTCGGCGGCCTTTTCGGCGTCGATTTTGTCCCACAAATAATCGGCCTCAGTTTCGGTATCGGGCACGGCCTCAGTCACGGAATCTGCATGCCCCACAACTTCATCCGCATCATTATCGGAATCAGTTTTTCTGCCGGTTGCGTCAGATGAAATCATTTCGCAATATCTCTGTTGAAGAGCCGCAGCGGGACGCATCCCGCACAGCACTGTTATCCCAGACATCGTGGAGGCCATCAGCCTCCGCCGATGTGGCGTTTAAACGCGGGATGGGGATTTATGTCAAACAAAAAAAAGGACTATTTGGAAGTCTTGAGCAAAGACGGACGCAAAATCACAAAGAAATCCTTGCCATAGAGCGAGGGGAGGTCGCCGAAACGATCGAGCATTTTAGCTTGGTCTGAGGTGCAATATATTTCAACAGGATATTTATTATTTGCTTTTTTACCATATTTCTTATACCAATCTTCAATTGTTGCCTGATACTTACAATTCTTATAATTATCCCCCCTGCACAATGGTTCATACATATTATTAGGTCCATTATATTTACGGGAATCTCCACAATCATGTACAACAAATTGAACTTTATCCTTATTACAGTATTCTTTTACATCACCATAATAACCGTCAACGGTATTCTTTACAAGGAGTTCACGATGCATTCCATTTTCAATCAAGTGAAAAGATCCATTATAGAACAGAAAGGCATAGGTTCCGTCATCATCTGACAATTGAAGCACAGACCTGGCGGATGCATTAGAATTAGCATTTATTTTGGAGTTATCAGCTTTATTTGAATATATCAACACATCACCATCCCGAAGTGTTTCCGGATACACCATGGTTGCCCGGTCGCCATTTTTCAGATCATTACTATTCCAATAAGTTTCAGCCTTGTTAGTATACAGCTGCCATTTTTTATTGTATTACCGTTTTCATCCAAAACGGACTGAAGACTACCATTTTCATCCTTTTTCGTTTCTGCCCTGTACTCCGCATAATATTTCGAACTTACACCAGAATAGCAGCGATTCAACAAAGCATCGCGCACCGTCTGCACAGAAGAATCAGCGTTAAATTCTATAGTTTTCACATTAGCATATTTTACGGACACCAACGCTGCCGCAGACATATTATTGTCATAGGAATATGGAAGTTCCCCTTCATAGTCTACTTCCGACGCACAGTAATATTTATTACTATTTACATAAAACTCAACATTTCCATTGGGGAGGCAGTCGTCTGTAGCGGGGTCATACAACTGTCCATCCGCACAAGCCTTTACCGGATCGGAGACGCAGCGATGACTGGCTGCATCGAACATAGCCCCCTGTGGGCACTGCGGAAATCCGCAGACAGCTTTTCTTCATCACATCCGCACAAACAAAGAACAGCGATTAACCCAGCAAATCGAGAATACTTATCACGCATAGCACGGCTCCACCAAAGGTTATCAGAAACATTCAGAAAATGCACACCTATTGTCTGACATACATCATGCGTATGTAGAATGATTAGATCAAGATTATTCTGCAGCAAATCGATTCAAATCACGAATCACGCAATCTGTGGTCATATCATCGCCAGAACCATCATAACGAGTCAATTCGATGCGGAACAGGAGGAAAAGCATTATCCACTCAAGTTATCCAATCAGAAACAGCTACTCCACAAGTCATGATGCCAACACAGCGCGCACAACAACGAAAAAGCGCAATTCCTGTGCAACTGCAAAACGTTGCAATATTGGCACAAAAATGTCTTAATACGCATCTCAGCGCATTTGCATTCACTGTTCATGTGAAGCTTGCACAAGATAATGATTAACCGTGCACATTTGCATGCGTGCACACCAGTTTTTTAATGGGAGGAATTATGAAAAAGTTTGCTTATTTATTCACATCCATCTGTATGGCGCTTTGTTTTTCGGCCTGCGATGCATTAGATGAATTAGATGAAAACGAGGACGGCGACGGATGCGAGAATCCTGGATATCAGTATTGCCAAAAAGGCATGCTGATGGTTTGTGAACCCTCATGGCCTGGCAGCGTTGTATATTTTTGGCGTTCAAAAGCATGCGCTCCTGGCTCATATTGCCGATCGTATAAAGAAAAATCGGGCTGTTTTGAACAATGCACCGCAGCTGAAGTCGACCAAAGAAATCCGAACGACACGCGTCAAATCTGCTCACAGATTGGAAGCGAATATTTCTACACGTATTAATCAGGTGCGCTTGACCACACCCGCCGCGATTCAACTTTTTTCGCGGCTGCGCGATGCAAGGGTGTTGTCCTTTTTTTTTGGACGGCCTGCGGCCGTAAGCGCATATTTTGCGCGGCTGCGCGCCGC
>CAMKRB010000103.1 GCA_946415045.1 uncultured Myxococcales bacterium | reverse complement strand
TCTCTTCGGGTTTTCCAGTTTTCTTAAAGCCACCTGTTCAGGTGGCTTTTTTTTTCGTGGGCTTCACTCACGTTTAGAATCTATCGCCCCTGCTGTGCTTCGTTGGTGACGCTTTCCGGGCGTGTCGGATTGTTACTGTGTGGGGATACATTTTCTCGACGCGTTGGGAATAGTAGGGTATCAAGACGCGTTGAAGTTTCGTGTGTACTTTCTCTCTGTTGCGGGGGTACTTGTGGAAGAGAACCGAAATTCCAAGTATTGTCAAGGGTGCCAGGCCGTACTACCTATCGATACACGCGAATGTCCCTATTGCCATTGCCATCAGCTTACGCGTGGTGAGGTGATGATCGACCGGCTGATTCATGCGGTTTTGCCTAGACGAAGTCCTACAACCACTTGTTTGCTCTTTGGAATCGTCGTTTATTTTATCATTATTTCGATCGATATCCTCACGCATCCCTCTTATGGTCTGCGTGAAGTACTCTTATCGCCGCCTGGCGAGCTGATTTATCGCTGGGGCGCACACATGCGTGGCGAGATCGTATGGTGGCGTCTCATTACCGCTAATTTTGTACACTTTGGCATCCTGCATATCCTGTTTAACGGATACGCGCTGCGTTATGTCGGGCCCTATGTCGAGCGGTCTTTCGGGTCGGCTTTGACTTTTGCTGCGTTTATGTTCCTTGGCACCGGATCCATGCTCTGTTCAAATATCTGGGGCGGTGTGAGTCTGGTGGCTGGTGCCAGCGGTGGCCTGATGGCTCTTATCGGTATGGCTGCGGTCGCCGCACATCGCGAAAAAACACAGCTTTCTCTGCAAGTGCGGGACAGCATGCTCAAATGGGCCGGGTTTACGATCGTTTTTGGACTCATTGTGTCGTTCAGCGGGACAATGGGCATCGATAACATCGCGCACGTGTCGGGGTTCATTCTTGGTGGAATCGCCGGATTTCTGCTCCCTTCACAATCGACGACCGGACATACCAAATGCTGGGTGATTCGCGTTGCCCGTTCTTCGGCGTTGGTCTCGTTTATCTGCGGTATCGTGGCTTTTTGCTACATGGGATCCGCCAGCGCATCGGCCAAATATCAGACCGAATGCATCGCCAATATCAAGCTCAAGGCTTTTCAAAAAGCCCGCAATTACTGTGAACTCGCCTATAAAAACGACAAATCACAAACAATTTCATACCATAACTTCATTTTCATCAGTCTGATTAACAACGATATTCCCAAAGCATCCGCGCTTTGTGAAGAAGGACGCGATCGATTCAGCGGCCAGTCGCCGCTTTCTTTCGACGAAATGTGTCGTTCCATAGGAAAATAGTAATAAATTACACGGGTGGAATAAAATTCACAAAATTAAGTCGAATGACTAATGTTTGTTGAATTCTGTGGCTTGGTTTGTTACTTTTATTAGCAAATTGATACAAAAGCGAAATCGAATAAAACACAAAAATTAGCATGTGAACTCCCTTGTGGATAAAAATAATTCAGATTGACGGCGTTTGATTGAATTTTTTTTTGAAAATAAATGCATCAATATGTTGATATTTGATTCGGTTTGGTGCATATAGGTGGCTGTGGGTACACATTGTGCGACATTGGTGTACACCTCCAAGAAAATAACACTCAATAGCCTTAACCGGCCAAACAGAATGCGTCAAATGGTGCATTGCTTACGAAATGGAGAGATGGATATGAAAAAGGCACTGGTAATGATGTCGATGCTCGCCGCAGTCTGCGCGGCATGTGAAGATAATGACGATATCAGAAAACCCACAACCTGGGTTGCCCCGGAATGTGCAGGGGATACGCACGTATGCGCTGAGGATGCAAAGGATGTCGTAAAGATTTGCTCGGACGGCCATTGGATTTCTCATAAATGCAAGGAAGGTACGTGCAAGAATGGCACGTGCGTGGTTGCGGAATGTGATTCAACCGTCAATTTGCCTGTCGAAGCACAGGATGCAGAGAAGGTCGCCTTCGGTCTGAGTGCCGATCGTGCCGCTCTGAAAGTTTGTGAGGATGGCAGATATGTCGTTCAGGTGTGTGAACGCGGTCAGATCGTTAAGAAAGATGATGCCAGTGGCGTTGCTTATTGTTCGCTTGATTCCAAAGCGTGCGAGAATGGTGCAAAACGCTGCAGCGTCGATGGCGTGCCTCAGCTTTGCAAGAATCACAACTGGGAAAATGAAGCTGAATGCGATGCAAGTCTGGAGCTGGTTTGCTCTGGTGGCGATTGTGTAAAGAAGATCGAATGCCTCGATGGCATGTTTAAATGTGACGACAGCGATAAGAACGTCAAGTACTCATGTGTGGATGGCAGATGGAGCAAAACGGACTGCGACACGGGGCTGGTTTGTAAGAAAGAAGCTAAAGACTGTGTGGATGCAAGCGATCTGCCTGAGGTCGGTGCTGAGTGTGATGTGAATACTTTCAAACCTGTCTGCAAATTCGGAGAGTATTACGAATGCGCTGGCGGCGAAGTCGACATGATGGCGTGCGGCTCTGATGAGGGGTTGGCATGCGTTGTTCATGATGGGAAGGATGCCTGCATGTATGTCAACGGCTCTGGACTCAACAATGCATGTAAGTATGATGGTCAGGCACTCACGAATTTGTTCACGGTTTCAAGCGCATGCCGCAATGCCAAAGCCGGTATTATTATGTTCATTCAGTGTTACGATATTGATGGTGCCCTGTACGGTGATGTGAAACAGGCATCCGGTGTCTGTGTGGATAGCAATACAAAGATCACCTGCTCCAAAGAGACAAAAACGTTTATCACATCCACATGTGACAACGACTGCCATTATGAGAAAGATGCTTTCAGCGTGACTTCCGGAGGCAGAACGCTCAAGTTCGATGATGCGGTTTGCACCGTTACAGCTACCTCCGAAGTCAAGGAAGGCGATCCTTGCAATTCCGGCACTTTCGAGGATTATTGCGTAAATGATGCTGCGGCCATGACATGCCCCGGCGGCACCGCTTATCTCAAGAAATGTAAAGATGACCAGAGATGCAAAGGCGGTTTGTGTGTTGCCAAGAGCGATTCGGATGTCACATGTCCGGCAACCGGATATGATGTCTGCGATGACGATTGTGCACTTCAAAGCGGTGAAACCTGCATTGATATGTGCAAAGGAAGAGGCTCCAACATCTGTTGCATGGATGATCAGAGGGTTTACTGCAATGATCCAACTGTCCCTGATGACAAGCTTTGGGATTGCTCCGATGAAAAGCTGACCACTGGACAATCCGTTTCCGAATACTGCAATGCGAAAACTCCTGGTGCTACAAAAGGACTTTGTGCTGACTGCTCAGATTATTTCTATTGCCTCACCCCGGAAGAAGCCGACAAAGCCGTTAATACATCAGGCTCTGAATACTTTGGCAGAAATATCTGTGCCGAAGATGATGATGATATTTTCTACGATTGTTCCAATGAAACGCTTCAGGATGGAACTTTATTGAGCGTTGCATGCAATAATGAAGAACCCGGCAACAGCGTAGCACTGTGCGCATCTTGTAACTCTACGGATTTCTGGTGCTATGCGGATACCTCGAACGTCGGAAAATCGGCATCTGAGATTACTGGTAAGGATGTATGCGGTGGCTCCGAGCCCACCTACAAAACTTGCGATCAGATCGATATCGATATGGCTGCTCAGGGTGGGTGTGTCCTCCAAAATGGCCAGAAATGTCAGGATTTTTGCAAGGCAAAGGGCTCCGATCTCTGCTACATTAATACGAAAGATGGTAAAATCCTTTGCGAAGACCCCAATGCCGGCAAAAATGACGTAGTCTTCGATTGCTCGGAGAATCCCTATGACAATAATGGTACAACTTACGCCCAGTATTGCGTGTCTAAAGATGCTACACGCACCAAAGCAGTTTGTGTGTCCTGCCATGAAGGTACATTCTGGTGCTTTGATGAAGCAACTGCACAGTCTGCAATCGGAAAAACTGCTACAGAATTAAACTTCACGGCTGCAATGTGCACTGAAAGTGGTGCCACTTGCGATCTGTATGACTGCACAAGTCAAGTTGATATCTCTCAATGTCCTGCCGGTATGGATGTGGCGCTCTGTGATAGCGAGGGCGGTTATTGTGCAAAGCGTCATGCATCTGAGGATTCAAGTTGCACTGATGGTGCAGTGGCATATGACTTCGTAATGGATGATGCTGGGAATATTGATGTGGATTGCGTGATCGTTGGCGAAAACGCAAGTTGTTTGACCGGAGGCTCAGATCCGGCGCAGGAAACCTTCTTCGATTGCTCCAGTGTGACAGCTGACAACGGAAAATCTAAGGCTGAGAATTGTAAAGAGTCGAATTCAAAGACTGATGCTGCAGTATGCGTTCCATGCCATAACGATAAATTCTGGTGCCTGCCCAGCGCATCTTTGTCTCAGGTCGTTGGAAAAACCGCTACAGAATTGGGTCAGACTGATGCTCAATGCAGTGGCAGTAGCAGTAGTGGAAAAGAAGACCAGGTCGCTATGAATTCCTGTAACCTCGATCTGAGCACTATCACAGTGTTTGGTGCTTGTGATGAAGCAAACGCAAACTGCGAGGCTCATCTTTGCTGGGAGGATACTGACCCAAGATGGCCTGGTTTCTATACCGATTATGTAGTCTGTGCGAAAGGAAACGATAATACCTATAAATGGTATAGTGCAACCGGTACCTACAAAGAGTGCAATAACGTCTGCGCTGAGGATGCCTCAGACTGCGACAGCCAGGGCGGTACAATCAAAAATTATCAATAATCTTTGAATGAATTCCAAAAAAACCCGATCGATCCCGGTCGGGTTTTTTTGTATCCTGCGCATCGTGTTCGCCACAGACTCGCTCTCCCCTGTCTTTTGTGGCGCGTTCCTGAATCCTTTCAAATGGAAGACAAATGAACTGGGCCGTTATTATGGCTGGCGGCAGCGGAACCCGCTTTTGGCCGCTCAGCAATCCCCACAATCCCAAACAGTTCCTCAAACTCATCGGCGACAAGACGCCCGCCCAAAGCTGTATCGACCGTTTGCGACGCGTTGTGCCCATGGAACGCATCTATATGGTCGCAGCCGATATTCACCGCGATGTCATTGCGCGTGTTTTACCCGATTTCCCGGCGGATCACATCCTGTGGGAACCCATCGGCCGCAACACCGCACCCTGCATCGCATGGGTTACCGAAATCATTCGTGCACAGGATCCATGCGCCAATATTGGTGTTTTCCCCTCCGATCATGCAGTCGCGGATGACGCTGCGTTCGCACGGTGTCTGCAATGCGCTTTCGATGCTGCTCCCGGTCACATCGTGTTGTTTGGCATCGCGCCCACTCGCCCCGAAACCGGCTACGGTTATATCGAACAGGGCGATCCCGTCGCCAGTCACCTCTATCGCGTCGCATCATTCCGCGAAAAACCCGATCTCCAAACGGCTCAGCAATACATCCAGGAAAACCGCTATCTCTGGAACAGCGGCATGTTCATTTATGATGCCACCGTGATGCACGACGAAATTGCGGCTCACGTTCCCCAAATCGCCGAAAAAATCGCGCAAATCGTTGCAGATCCATCGCAAATTGCCACCATTTTCCCAACCCTGCTCTCGATTAGCATCGACTATGCCGTGATGGAACATACCCAAAAAGCGGTCGTGCTGCGCGCCGAATTCCCATGGGACGATTTGGGCACATGGGATGCTATCCGCCGCTATTTTCCTGTCGATGATGATAAAAACGCATCCATTGGAAATGTTGTTTTTGTAGACTCGTCTAACAATTTTGTTTATGCTTGCGACCAGCGTCAAATCGCCCTGCTCGGTCTCGATGATATCATCGTCGTTTCGACGCCCTCCGCCGTCCTGGTCATGCCTGCCAACCGATCACAGGACGTTCGCCTCGTGCAGAAAAAAATGGAATAAAATATCCCCTTTGCCTGTTGGTTATGCGCTTACAACGTAAGCGTTTTTCCTTGATAATGGCCAATCCATAAATCCAAATGCCCAAAGATCTCGCATACGAAAAAGACCTCACCGTAGACCCCAAAAAAAGCATTCGCAGTGGCTTTGGATGGCTCGGTATCGCTTCGATTCTCTCCCAGATTCTCGATGCACTCACGATGTTCGTTGCCATGATCTTCATGTCAAAAGAAGATATCGGCATTGCAACGCTCGCACTTTCTTTCGCTGTCATCGTTGAATCATTCAATTCCCTCGGCACCAATCAGGGGATTTTGCAGTCCAAAACCCTCACGCCAGATGAAACACACAGCGTTTTCTGGTTCTCAACCGCTTTTGGACTGGGCATTCTGGTGCTGCTGATTCCACTGGCCTGGCCGTTTGCTGCGTTCTACAGCAACGCCGCACTCATCCCGCTGTTCATCACGTCGATGTTCAAGCTCCCACTCGTCAGCATCGCCGCAGTCCCGGAACAGCTCATCAATCGGCGGCTCGAATACCGAAAACTCAGCATTATCAACATCTTTACAACCCTCTTTTGCAGCCTCCTCAAAATTGGACTCGCCATCTGCGGCTTTGGCCCGTGGGCCCTCGTCGCCGGCAGCACCGCTTTTGGACTCGGAAAACTCGTCGGCGCTTTCGCTTTCTCAAAATATATCCCTCAAAAACATTTCAAATTCGCCGAATGCAAGCGCTTTTTGTCCTATGGCATCAAAACCTGCTTCAGCACCGCGCTCAACCAGTTCAACAAAAACCTCCATTTCCTCGTCGTCGGTAAACTCCTGGGCGAAGGCGTGCTCGGCATCTACAAAATGGCTTACGAACTCGCCATGACACCCGCGCTAGCCTTGTTCGTCGTCGTCACCAAAAGCTCCTTCCCCGTTTTCTCACGCCTCCAGGACAAACGCGACGAACTCTCCAAACTCTTCCTCTGGAACCAGAAAAATATCGCGCTCCTCGCCGCCATCCCTACCGTTGCCATATTTTTCGCCGCAAAAGATATCTTCGGCCTCATGCCAAAAGCCGAATGGATGGATGCCATCCCCATCATTCCTTTCGTCCTCGTCCTCTCATTCTTCCGATCCATTATGCTCGCATACCCCGATTTGTACAGGGCTTGCGGCCGTCCCGAATATCCGATTTATACAGAACTCCTCGAAACTGTGCTCTTCGTCGTGGCCTGCACCGGCGCAATCTTCGCCTACGACGCATTCCCACTCCAGGCCATGATTTGCACGTGGATCGCCCTGCACATCATCTATTTCGGCGTTCACTTCGAAATCAGCCAGCGCTTTATCGACAGCAGCATCCCAAAACTCATCAGGCATATTCTGCCGGGCATCGGCTACATCCTCTTCGCCGCCCTGCCGTCAGTCCCATTATACCTGTTCCGCGACAGCCTCCCGTTCACAAACTACACACACATCATCCTCGAGTTGCTCATCATCGTTGGTACACTCTTTTTGTACGCCAAATTTGTGCTCAAAATGTCAATTCGCAAGCTGTTTGGAAAATCCTGATGCATCATGGTGCGCCGCTATTTCGCCTGCGGCGAAATACGCAGCGCTGCGCGGCTATTGCATACGCCGCGCTGATATTGCTGATTCTCTCAGAATTTGCGCTTGTCACAACCGGGTGAATCAGGTACACAATAGTTTCGTCTTTGACGGACGATTGTAAATGAAATGTTTTAATTCTGGTTGTATCTATGTCGAATCCAAAAGTTGCATTGTTCAGCACGCAATTCTGCGCTTATTCCCAAACGTTTGTGTGGGACGAAGTCACTTCCCACAAACGATATGATATTGATGTATATACACTGCACCGCCTTTATCCCGAGCGATTCCCCTACGATCGCGTTTTCACACTCGACGGCAAACCAATAGAAAAGTTTCTCTGCCAGACGTTGCTCTTTTCACCAACCTGCGCCCATAATATCCGCGACAACCACTACTCGCTCATTGCTGCGCACTTTGGTCCTGGCAGTATCTATGCGCTCCCGTATGCCAAACGGTTTCATCTGCCGCTTATCGTCACTTATCACGGATACGATGTGCCGCTGTTGTGGAACGGACGCAAATGTAAACCCGAATTCTGGCGCTATTGGGCGCTTTCGCAATGGATGCTGCGCCGCGTCGACAGATTCCTCGCCGCAAGTGAAGAACTGCGCAATATGCTTATTGATATCGGTGCGCCCGAAGAAAAGGTGTTTACCTGGCGGCTTGGAGTGCGCATCCCGGATATCTCAACAATCCATCTGCCGTCGCCGGATGTCGTTCCGGAAACGAGAAAACTCATTCAGGTCGGACGATTCGTCGAAAAAAAAGGTTATATTTATTCCCTGCGTGCCATGCAGATTCTGAGAGATAGGTACCGCGAAAGCGGCAGACCCTTTAACGTATTGCTTACCTGTATCGGTGATGGTGAATGCAAAGCCGAATGTGAGCGATTTGTACAAAAACACGATCTCGGACAAAACGTCCGCTTTATAGAAAACATGCCGCAGGAAGAAGTTTTTGCCGAAATGCAGAATTCCGAAATCCTGCTATGCCCCAGCATTGTCGCTCGAAACGGTGATCGCGAGTCGGGCATTCTGGTCGCAAAAGAAGCCGCAGCACGCTGTATTCCTGTCATCGGTTCCTATCACGGGGGCATTCCGGAAATCATCGATCACGGGAAAACCGGTTTCATCGTTCAGGAACGCGATGCCCGCGCCATCGCCAATAATATCGATCTGTTGCTCTCAAACCCGCAGCTGCGCTGCGAAATGGGCTTGGCCGCGCGAGAAAAAATGGAAAACGAATATCGTTACGAAGATCGCATCGAGGCCCTCGAAAAACATTACGACGAAGTGATTGCACAGTTTAACGAACAATTGTAATCGTTCGGATTGCATCCTGTTCGCTGCTGCTTTACACGGTATCACGCAAATGCCAAAAGTTACGGTCATTACCAGCATTTATAATGTCGCCGATTACCTCGGCCGCTTTATCGATTCCCTCAAGTCACAGACTTTTAAGGACTTCGTCGTCTTCTTTATGAACGACGGCACGAAAGACAATTCCTGCGACATCATCAGACAACAGATTCCGGATGATATCAGATATCAGTATTTTCATGTGAATGATAAGGAGGAAATCTATCGTTCCGATACGCCTCAAAAAATAGATGAAGCGGTCAACCACGGAATGTATGCCACGCGAAAGATTGCGCTGACTCAGCTCGAAAGCGACTATTTTATATTCATCGATCCCGACGACTGGGTGGATGCTGATTATCTTGAAAAACTGGTTTCAGCTGCAGACAAGAATCATTCCGATTTAACAAAAGCCGAATTATGCAAAGAATATGATGGCGGAAAAGTCGTCTCGTGTGCAAGGAATCCCTCGATCCGCAACGATATGGACAGAAACTGGCCGGTTTCGCGAAAATGCTGCGGCAGCCAGGGAATCACCATTTTGTACAGAACTGAATTCGTAAAGAAGAATAACATCACATTTAAAGAACGACGCGATGGCTTTGAATTCGATGCCGATGATATCTTTTTGCTTGAATGCCTGCTGCATCAGCCAACCATCGCCTTTTGCGATGATACATGGTATCATTACTACCAAAGATCAACCAGCGCTGTTCATACAATCGATTTCAAAAGATACAATTCTACAGTCAAAGCCAGATTTATAGAAATCGGACTGCTCAATGAAGCACTCGACAGTAATCATTTATCTCCGAAACATTATGGCATTATTATCCGGCGTATCGTTTGGGAACTTGCAAAACACTACAGAATCTACATCAAATATAACAATTTTGACAAAGATTACTATCTCGCGGAATGTACAAAAATTCTCGAACTGATTCGATGGGATAACGGGATTTCGCGCGCTTCGATTGGTTTTGTGAATGCCGTGCTCGAACGCAGGTACGACAAAGCGCATACCCTGATGGCCAATGGTCTGTGTGTGGTGCTCGATAAATTGAGGCTGCTGCCCTATGGCATTTAGGTGCAGCCCGGATTTGAACGATAACGCGGCGTATCGCTTGCGATAGCCGCGTCGGGGGTAGGTTCGTAACGAGCGGCAGAGACGTGCAGCGCAGGTCTCTGAGCGAGTTAGAACCGCAGGGGGCGGCAGCCCCCTCCATTCATATAAAGATGTGATACAGGTAAGGTATGTGTATGCATAAAATTCTATTCGTTTGTCACGGCAGGATTTACCGGGCATGATGAAAAGTCTCAAATCATCTTATAAGTCCC
>CAMKRB010000102.1 GCA_946415045.1 uncultured Myxococcales bacterium | reverse complement strand
TTATCAGTTGAAAAAACACCCCCCGAGGAGATCTGCTGATCATGTATCGCACAAATCCAGCAGATATGAACTATTTTTTTGTCTCTGTTTAACGATTGTGGAAATCCCGGCGTGTGCGCAAATGCCCGATGCACCTGGCCACAGGACTATTTTGAGGAAGAAACGAACTGTTTTTTGAAAATATTTTTAAGCGTCGTCAAAGCGATATCATTGGGAGCCTGGGCAGCCATTTGATCGACCTGGTCAAACAGTTCATTAGCATGTTGCGCATCGCGGTGAGCGAGCTGATACAGATCGAGTGCGGCTCTGAACGGTTCGTCGTGGAGTCCCGCAAAATCCAGTGCAGCAAGGCATTCGGCATATCTGTCCAAAACCCACTGTTTTGACGGCTGGTCTTCAATCGTTTCGCGATCCAGCAATGGCGTGTACAGATGCACGAGATACACAATTGCCATAGGAATCATCGACGTCAAATCAAGTGCGTGACGCATGGCAATACGCATGTCTTCGATTCTGTCCAGATTCGCGAGTGATTTTGCATAATGTCGAAAAAAAGCCGAAAAAGATTCACGAAATGCCAATTTCAGACGTTTCCATTCGACATCGGGCACATCATCCTGCAGGTGATGCAGGATATGAAGGAACCATTCGGCGACACCAGCGGCCTTGTCGGGAGCCTGTGACTGATTGAGATATTTCACCTGAGCGGTCACAATCTGCAGGAGACTGCCAATCTGTGCGGGATCGTCGTGGATGCTTTCGCAAGCCGCTTTTCTGTATTCGGCCAGAAAGCGGGCAGCATCGTCGGGAGATTGTTGTTGCGCAATGATTTCAGCCTGTTCAAGGATAGGATCGGTTTGCATCCAAATCACCATGGCGAGACGTATCGCGAGCGCGATAGTCGAGCCCGAAAGGCCGTGTGCGCTTGCGCACAGGCCGAAAAAAGGCCGTGTGCGCTTGCGCACAGGCCGAAAAAAGCCCGGCGTATTGCGTAAGCAAAAGCCGGGCAAATCCATACAAAACAAAAGCTATCAGGCCACCGAATGGATGTTCATCTGCGTGGCATCGGCGAGAGCGTCGAGCAAATCCTGAATGTCGTCACAATTGACGGCGCCCATGGTCGAAACCTGGAAGATTTTGTCGGCGAGCGGCCCTTTTCCACCATAAACGATGAAGCCGCGTTCGCGGAGACGGTCGCGCAGCGTAGCGAAGCTCATGGATGCGGGCAGAATGACGCTTGAGACGGCGTTTGAGAGGACGTGATCGGGCTGCAACAGCGCAAAACCAAGCGATTTGAGGCCATCGCGGAAGTAGCGGGCTTTTTGAGCCTGAAATCTCAGACGGTTTTCGACGCCTTCTTCGGCGATGATATTGAGTGCTTCGTTGAGCGCGATGAAGAGCGTGATGCCGGGCGTGTTGGGCGTTTGAAGCTTATTGATGAAGAAGCTGTAGTGACGCGCCAGACTGAGATAATAGTTGCGCACGGGATAGGTCGAGAGTTTTTCGAACTCGCTGATGCGTCCGACGACGAGCGACAGACCGGGGCCCATACCAATGCCTTTTCCGGAGGACGTCGACATGAAAGTGACGTTGCAATCGGCGAGATCGAGGGGATCGACCATGAAGCTGGAAACGGCGTCGACAAAGAGTTTGACACCGTATTTCCTGCACAGCGCGCCCACGGCTTTGACTGGCTGAAGCTCGCCGGTGCTCGTTTCGTGGTGCACCATCGTCACCCAGTCGAAATGGCCGTTTTTAAGCTTCTGCTCGACGTTTGCGAGATCCAGGGGCGTGGCCCAATCCTGAACAAGCGCTTCGGTGTTGGGATTATAGATGGCAGAAATTTCGGACAAACGGCGGCCAAATTCGCCAGTAACAAGCGAAAGAATATGATCCTGCGGCTGAAGTGCGCTGCACAAAACCGCTTCGTTGGCGGCCGACCCGGAACCCGTAATGACCACCATCGAATATTCTTCGGGGTCAAGTTTCATCAGGCTCAGGCAGTTCTTTTTAATGTTTTTCAACAAGGCGGAGAACTCGCTTTCGCGATGTCCGATTTCACTGCTGATCATAGCCTCTGACACGCGGCGGGATACATTGATGGGTCCCGGACACATGAGGCGAAATCTAGCATGATCTTCCATTATACATCCTCCATAATGCCAATGGTGGGAATGAAATAGCAATTGCAATCCGTTGTTCTGAAGTCTTCCATGGCGGAATGGCCGGAATACCTGTCGCAACAGGCGGGCACATTGGCTGCGGCTACCCGCAAGAAATATGCCAAGATGGTTTATAGTACAGTTTTTTGTAAATGCAAAAAAGCATCACAATTTTGCGTCCCCAAATCCCCCTGGCTGACGAAGGTAGGATATACAGCTATCCTGTCAATTTTGGAATGGATAAACGTTGCTCCATGAAATTTTATTTTGTTTTGCAGCATTTCAGCCACTCCAACTCGTGTAGAAATTCGTTTTTGCTGGCACAGTTTCACATCGTGGTCATGGATGCCTCACCTCAATAAACAGAAATGTTACACCATTCATTCCACAAATATGGCCAATTTGTTTGTGGGTTTCACCCACGGTTATCCTGGGATGCCGCTGCGGGGCGCTGGTGGTGACGCCCCTTTGGAGCGAGCAGAGCCTTATTCTTTGGCTATGTTTAACGATCATGGATTTAAAAAAGAAGGTTTTCTGCTTTGCGACCATGAGCGATGAGCAATGAGCCACGAGTGCTCATTGGCCAACCCGACGCTCGATGCTCGGCGCTCTTTGCCAGTATCTCACACGTAACGCTATATCCACGCTCGTTAAATAGAGCCTATTTTTTCTTGAAGCAACCACGGATAGCCCGGATGGTGAGGGCAATGAGTCCACCCACGCCTACGCAGCTTGCGCCGATGAGCATGACAAAATAGGCAACGCGATACAGCGAGCACAAAACGAGAATCATGATGAGGAACGTATAAAAATCACGTTTAGCGGCCCACGCAAAGGCTCCTGCAATTTTATCGAGCACACGACGAACAATATTCCGACGTTCGTGTTCTTTGTTGCTTTTATTTTCGGTCTCGAAGCCCCACTCAAAATGGTTGTGACTGGCGATGCCAAGCTTAATGAATTCGATATAAAACCATCCGACGACGATGACCATCAGACAGCAAACGACCATGGCAACATAGAGGAAGATGATGGAGGAATTGTCGCCCATAAACGGGAAATTGAGCCCGGTGAGGTACAGACCGTGTCCGAGTCCCAGCATGAATGTGATATTGGTGATATCATCCGCAACGGTATCGAACCATTCACCGGAATGACTGGGGCTCATGCGCATGCGGGCGAGTTCGCCGTCGATTCCGTCGACCATCGAAGCGATCTGCCAGACGATGACGGCAATGACCATGAGGAAAGGCACACCTGTCGCGACGAGACCGGCAGCAGCAAGTCCAAGAACGAGTCCGAACGCTGAAACCATGTTTGGCGTGACAAAAGAATTCGCCAGTCGCTTGCTGATTTGCAGCGAGCAAGGACGATTGATGAAATAGGCGACGAGACCATCGGCGTCGCGGCCCAGAGGTTTCTTGAGGGATTTCGTGAGTTTGCGCTGGCAGATGCGGATATCTTCCGAGCTCATCACCCGATGGTAGAGCGTTTTTTCGGGTGCATCGAAACTTTCGGAAATCAGGTTGTCGATATCGTCGAGATTTTCGTCGCTGGCGAGGAGTTTTTTGAAGGTGGCGGGCATCATGAAGTAGACGCCGGTCGGCGATTTATCGACATAAATGCGTACATCCGCCCCCACCGGACGCATCGACAAACACTCGGGACTGAGCATGCCATCCAGTACACAGATGCAGACTGAATCGATGCCAACCGCCTTGCGCAGTTCTTCCGAAATCTCCCCGATCCGCGTTTCGTAATCCATCATCTGGATGGGAATGGTCACGCGATCATCCGCAGGAAACTCAAACGCCCTGGGCTTTGCAATGATGATTTCGTCGAACGCGGCTTTCTGAATGCTGCGGCATGCGCGTTGATACAGCGTGAGACCGCCGATGCGGACATAGGCGATATTGGGAAGTTTGATCCCCTCACATTCAAATGGCGGGATATACAGAAGGCATTTCATGGAAAAACTCTTTAGGTGTGAAATACGGGTTAGTTGTCCGATTCTTTCTCTGTGGTTTCTGTCGCTTGGGATTCTTTTGAAGCTGCGGTTTTATCTGCAACAGCAGCTTTGTGGATTTCGTCATATTTCTGCACGTAGTAGCGGGCATATTTGGCAGCAGCCACATACTGCATGACAATGCCGACCAGAATGCCGAGCAGCGCAAAATATTTCATGCCGATGCAAAAATATGGGTGAAAATGCGCCTGCACAAACTCTGCGTACATATAATTCGGGGAATTCAGAGCCCAGTCCAGGGGCATAAAGAATTCAGCACAGAACATCTCGAACGTCGCCACACGGCCAAGCGGTGACGATGGAATCTTGAATCCAAGCTGTCCGGCAGAGGTGCGCATCGACAGAACAGAGAGATCCCGGAATCCCCACAAAAACAGCACCCAGACCGGCCAGACATCCATCACAACGGCACAGCTGATCACGAAGAAATTGAACATGAGATCCGATATCTGATCCAGAAGGGATCCCAGTTCGGTGCACATGTTGTGTTTTCTCGCATACAGCCCGTCGATCTTGTCCGTGATTCCTGCAGCCAGCCCAATCAGCGACGCCATCACAGGATATCCCAGAAACATACACGACACGCTGATGACGATGACCACCAGCCGGATGATGCACAGTTTGTTCGGAAAGTTCGATAAATCGACAAAAAATTGATGTTTGCTCATGTCTCCGTCCAGTACAGCTCGCCCCACTGAGCCCCCCCCAAAAAACACCCCCTTTTACACCTATCTGCAAAGTTGACAAGCGTTTTGGGAGAGCGGTGCACAACAAGCTTCTGCGTTTTCCTGCCCCATCTCGTGGAGCGTTTTTTCATAAACCACGGGTTTGGGTCGCGATTTCGGCTGATTTGGGGCTGGGCGTTTTTGCAGCTGCCATGCGAAATAATACATGAGAATGATGAAATCGAACGAATACAGCGCCATAACCATACTCGTCATGCAGCGGGCGACGCAAATCGCAACGAAACAAAGGAAAACGGCGTTCATCGTCGACGGCCGCGCAAAAGCATTGAACGTCTGTTTGAGATGAAAAATGATCATGCCGGCAATAAACGGAATCGCACCGACGTACCCGGCGTCGATGAGCGCCTCGACGAACGCATTGTGCGTACCGACGATTCCCTTATAAAAAACATCGTCCGAAACAAAGATGAGGCTTCTGGCTCCCGTCGCGAGCCCGCCGCCAAGCCATTTCACGTGACTCAGCGTGAAATCCCAGTAATTGGTGCGCCCCGACAGCGAGCTGAATTCCTCGGCATCCTGTCCTCGCAAAAAGATTTTGACGAGCGTCTCCATCCATCCAATCGCCAGACACATCGCAAACAGCCCAAAAGCCATCGCGAGAAAGACGCGGAAAAACTGCCTGCTGCGGACGCCTTCAAACACAAAAATGAGCAGCACAACGCCAGTCACGGCATAAGAGGTTCTGGACTGCGCGCAAAGCAGCGTAAACGATACCAGCATCATGCGCGGAATCTTATGTTTCGCCGGCAAAAACAGCAGCCGCGTCATCACATAGACCGACATAAACCCCAGCGCATTGGGATTGATAATCGGATAATACCCCCTCATCCACGGAATAAAGGATGCAGAATGCTGAAAACCGCGAGCCGGACTGATAAACGCAAGCACAACGGTCACGCCAAGCAGGATCTCTGCCCACCGCAAAAATGCGACAAATTCCATCTGCGTCGATTTCGCGTCATAACAGACCGAGACAATCCACATCAGCGCAATCATGATTTCGGCGCCTTTCCAAAGCGCCAGCATCGGCTGAATCCCGGTAAATCCACCGATAACCCCAACGAAAACATACCACAGCACCGGAATCAGCCCCGGAAGAAACAGACGCCGCAGCCGCTCCCTGTGCTGGCGTATGCAATAACCGGCCACGATCAGCAGCGGTATCATGCGCGTGAAAATCTTCTCCATCGGCGTCGATTCGCCCATATAATCCTGCACCGGATTCACTGCCCAGGTAAAAGACGATATGAACAAAATAAACCGGACGACCTTATGCGCCAGCGGTGTGTTGTCTTCGATGCAAACGTCCCCTTGAGAAATCATAAAAAAACATAATCAAAAAGCCGGCAGTTTAAACGGCGTTTCCTTGGGAGCGATAAACAGCAGCAGCACCTGACTCGTGATCTGGTCAAGCACCTCACGAAGCTGCCCTTCATGAATCACATTGCGGCGATCGATGACGGTGCGGCCAAAAATGGGACAATCGCTCCATCTGAAAGTAAAACACTTCAATTCATAATCCATCGATTCAAGCGTCGAAACGAAATCATGCCTGTCCTGGACCGAAATCACCGGCGCATGATACTCCAGGCAAATCCACGGTCTGTCGCGCCTGATCGTCTCAATCATCCCCCGCAGCACCTGAATCTCATGTCCCTCCAGGTCCATCCGCACCAGGTCCACGTGTTCGACCTGCTCCTTTTCGACCAGCGCATCCAGCGTCATCACCGGCACATCCATCTTGCGCACATAATCACTGCGCGGCGTGATGCTGCTGATATTTGACTGTTTCGAGATATAGAACGGCAGCATGCCCTCGCGGTCACTGATGGCCAGATTGTGCAGCGAAACGTGTTCAAAGTGGTTGAGCCGCACGTTTTCCTCAAGCAGCGCAAAACTGGTCGGATTGGGCTCGATGGCCAAAATCCGTTTGCATTTCTGCCGACATGCCTCCTGCATCACGAAATAGCCGATGTTCGATCCGATATCGACAATCGTCATATTTTCGCGGAGCACGCTCACCAGAATCTCGGTCCCGACCGGCTCGTGCATGCGGTCAATCGCAAGCTCGGCCGAAATGCCGTCGTCGTTCGTATCCACCCCAAGACTGAACCCGGGAAACCGCAGAATCATCCGGTCAACGCCGTGATAACAAATCGATTTCCAGCGGAGATGACGCACGAAATTGCTCGGTTTGAAAAGCGCCAGACGCATCAGGCCGCGCACGAGCTCCCCATGACCGCCATAGCGATCCAGCGACTCAAGCATGTTTTTATAAAACCGACACCTGCCGCTTATTTTGTTCAGGTTCATCCGACCCTCTGCATGATTCCAGACGAGCAAATCCGCTTCGCTGCTTCGAATTTTTGTCTTTTGGATATCGTCACGCTTGCCCTGCGGGCTGCGCATGACCGGCGCGGCTATCCGGCACCTGCCGGATACGCCGCGCCTGCTTATAAAACAATCATCTGTGAATTGCACCCTGTTTCACGGATACAAAAAATATATTCAATTCTGGAATGAAAATTGATAAAGCCTCGTTTCCAGAGGTACGGCGCGGAAATCAGCCCCGCGTTCGATACTGCGAATGCTTAAACACTTGATTTTTTGCCGTCTTACCTTTATTACGCGCGCGTTTTGTTGTGCCTTCGTGTCACAGTAACTGTTTTCTTTGACGGGCATGTCACGCACTGGATGCCCGATTTTACAGGAGTATCTCAATGAAAAAGTGGTTTTTATCCGGTCTTTTGGCATGCGGTCTGACCCTTGGATATGCAGCAAATGCCTTTGCAGATCTGATCGTTGGCGTTGTCGATATGCGCAGTGCCGTAGAGAAAACAGAGTCTGACGGTGTGCTGAAAAAACTCAAAAAAGAGACCGAAACTCGTCAGAACAAGCTCAAAGCTTCCGAAAAGAAAATCCTCGCTTTCCAGCAGGACATCAAAGAGAATGGCGCAATGCTGAGCCAGGAAAAACTGCAGGAAAAAGCAAACGAATATCAGCAGATGATGGTCGATTTGCAGAAAGAAATGCAGACCTATGAACAGGAACTCGCAGAGCTCCAGGCGAAACTCCTCGGCGGCGTACAGAAAAAGATGTCGGAAATCGCAGCTGATATCGCAAAAGAACGCAAGATCGATCTGCTTCTCGAGCGCAACGAAGGCGGCGTCGTCTATTTCCAGCCCTCGTTCGACATCACCGATGAACTCATCAAGCGTTACAAAGCCAAATAAGGTTTCATTGTCCGGCAATGACGGACATCCAAAATCCTGAAATCCCATGCAGCGCCCCAACAAGGCGCTGTGTGTTTTTTTAAGATCAAAAAACGATGCGCGCACGATTGATTTGTATTTTGTGTTCATTCAGCATGCTGGCCATCTCCTGCAGCCCCAAGCCACAGGAAGACAAACCGTCGGGACTGAAGAATATGGCTCCGCCATCGATTCTCGATGAAGTGCAGGCTGGTCTGGATGTCGAACCCAACAACACATTTTTGCAGGCGACCGATATCACGCTCACCGGTGACGGTATGCAGTGGGCCGGCACATTACCGGTAGGCGATACCGACGTCTGGCGCATCAAGGCAAAGTCGGGCACCATCGTCGATATCCGTGTGGTTTCGGACGACAATGCGGATCTGGTGGCAGATTTTGCGCCTATCGCAAACGATGCGGAGAGGCGGTATTACGACGTTCCGGGCACCCAAGGCACCGAAATACTCCCGAACATCCGCCTCACTCCGCAAGGCGGATTTTTGACCGTCAAAGCACGGAATGACGAAAAGATCGGTGAGATTCGCTACCACGTCGAATTGCAGCGTCTGTCCGTCGAAAACGGCACCATCGAATCGGAACCAGACGACGACCGCGATGCAGCGCTGCAGATTCCATCCAATGGACAGGTAAGCGGAACGCTCTACCCATCCGGCGATGTGGATGTGTTCCGCACGCAAATCCAGTCACCGTCAACGATTTCATTCTCGATGCCGGATACACCTGCCGAGGTTTCGGTTGAGCTGCGCGACAAAATGATATGGTCGGCAGTGAGCAAATCCGCACAAGTACTCACATCCGACATGATTCCCGCCGATGCTCAGAACGTCTATATCCGGGTAAAAAGTCTGGACAGCATCCGCGAAATCATGCGCTATCAGTTCGAAATCGCCCCGCTGTCTGAAATCCCGGATGAAATCGAACCCAACAACACCATCGACATGGCGCAGGTGGTACAGGAAGAAGTGCAGAAACTCGAATTCAGCCTGTCGGATGCTTCGGATATCGACTTTTTCCGCTTTGCGGCATCAAAGGATCGCGTCTATCGCGTGCGCCTGAACGGCATCGCCGAAGGCATGGCAAAAATCACCATACTCGACAGCAAATCGCAGCCACTGGGTGATGCGCTTTCGAACGGGCAAGTGGCCTGTGACACCAGCATACCTGAAGGTCAGAGCGATTTGTACATCCGCGTGAGCGCAGGTGCGCAGAACGCCGAATACCCGCTAAAATACAGGCTCAATATTGAATCAGATGAAATCGCAGTGGTCGAGCATGAACCGAATCAAACGCGCGAACAGGCGACATCACTCGTCCTCGATCAAACGGTAAAGGGCCATATTTTCCCGGCTGGCGATGTCGATATCTATCGAATCGAAGTGCCCGCTGTGGAAGGCATTCCATCGGGACCAGCCGGTGTGCTGAGTATCGATACCGAAGGCGGCTATGTTGCAGCACTGCAGCTCAAACTGCAGGACAAGGATGGATTCGAGATCTCACAGGTGAAAAACGTCCAGTACTCCCGCCCGATTCACATGTCGATCGATGCGCCGGCCGGTATTTATTATCTTGCGGTAAGCGGAGGTGGCGACAACTGCAACAAGGCATATGCGCTGCGATCGTCATTTGTCGCAAATACCCCTGAACAAGCCGCACCACCGCAGGATGGTGCGGCAGAAGTTGCCCAGCCGCAGCCAGGAAATGATGCACAGGCTGCCGCGATAGATGCCGATGTCGACGCACTGATTCGTGCAGCGCAGGCAGGAGACGAACCCCCGAAAGCACAGCCGGAGAATCCGGGAGATAACAAAGCACAGCCGGAGAATCCGGGCGATAACAAACCGCAGGCAGAACCGGACAATTCCGGAGAACCAAAGCCACAGTCCAATCCTGCCCCCGCAGTGGATGAAGATGCGTTCTGATCGCGCGCAATCGCGCCACTCGCAGTCGTTCAAAACATAAGCGTGCATTCAAACGATCACTTTATTTATACGTTTTTTGTGACGGCTGCGCCGTAAGCATATTTTCTGTGCGGCTACGCGCCGCGGCGGGTAGGGGGTGTGCCACCGTGAAGTGTACCCCAAGTCAAGGACAGTTTAAAAAGGGGGCTTGAATTTTCTCTC